>JBIIHS010000099.1:0-6386 GCA_044235515.1 Chitinophagaceae bacterium
TCTAAAGGCGGGAGTGGTCTTTCATCCGCATACGCAGGCTATCCACGAGGGATTTATCGATCATGATCTGAAGCTCGTATGTTATACCGATCATCAGCTTTTTCAGCGCTATCATAAATACAAGGTAAAGCAGGCATACAGTAAGAATAAGGCGCTGACACTTCGTACGCTTCGCGAATTACAGCCTGGTGATTTTGTTACCCACATCGACCATGGGGTAGGTGTGTTTAGCGGACTTCAGAAAATAGAAGTAGCCGGTCGCTGGCAAGAGGCGGTGCGGTTGGTCTATCGTGATTCGGATATCTTATACGTTAATATCAACAGTCTTCATAAGATCGCCAAATACTCCGGCAAAGAAGGGACGGTACCCAAGATCAATAAACTGGGTACCGACGTTTGGAATCGATTGAAAGAAAAGACCAAGTCGAGGGTAAAGGAGATCGCGGTAGATCTGATCGGACTTTATGCACGCAGAAAGGCGCAGCAAGGATTTAGCCACTCGCCCGATAATTATATGCAACACGAATTGGAAGCCTCTTTTATTTACGAGGATACGCCCGATCAAAGTCGGGCCACGGCCGACGTAAAAAAAGATATGGAGTCCTCTTCTCCCATGGACAGATTGGTTTGCGGTGATGTTGGATTTGGTAAGACCGAGGTGGCGATCCGGGCGGCGTTCAAGACCTGTGTAGATGGAAAACAAGCAGCGGTCTTGGTGCCTACTACTATTTTGGCTTTTCAGCATTACAAGACCTTCCGCGAACGCTTGAAAGATTTTCCGTTGACCGTTGACTATATCAACCGCTTTAAAACGGCCAAAGAAAAAAAGCAAACGCTGCAATTATTAAAAGAAGGGAAAATTGATATTATCATCGGAACACATGGTCTGCTCGCTAAGGATGTTCAGTTTAAGGACCTGGGTCTGTTGGTGATCGACGAGGAACAAAAGTTCGGGGTGGCGCATAAGGAAAAGATCAAGGAGCTTCGCACGGTGGTCGATTGCCTGACCCTTACGGCAACGCCGATACCGCGAACGCTCCAGTTTTCACTAATGGGCGCGCGCGATCTGAGCATCATCAATACGCCGCCCTCTAATCGACAACCCATCCAGACCGAAGTGCTGGTCTATAACGAGGATGCTATTCGCGAGGCGATCTATTTTGAGGCGGAGCGTGGCGGACAAGTTTTCTTTATTTACAACCGGGTAGCGGGCTTACCCGAAATGGCCGGGATTATACAGGGGCTTTGTCCCGATCTGCAAGTAGGGTATGCCCATGGACAAATGGAGGGACAGGTGCTTGAGCAGCGTATTCTCGATTTTATAGATCGTAAGTACGATGTATTGGTTTGTACCAACATTGTCGAGAGCGGAGTAGATATTCCTAATGTCAATACCATCATTATTAATAATGCTCACCAATTCGGTCTCAGCGACCTGCATCAGTTACGAGGCCGTGTCGGTAGAAGCAATAAAAAAGCGTTCTGCTATTTGTTGGCCCCGCCCATGAGCACACTTCCCAATGATTCGCGCCGGAGGTTACAAACCTTGGAGCAGCACAGCGAGTTAGGTAGCGGATTTCAGATCGCCATGCGCGATCTGGATATTCGGGGGGCCGGCAATTTATTAGGAGGAGAACAAAGTGGCTTTATGGCCGAGATCGGGTTTGAGATGTATCAAAAAATTCTCGAAGAAGCCATTCGTGAGCTCAAGCGCAAGGACTTCAAGGAACTTTTCAAGGAGGAGATTGCCCGCCAAGATGATTTTGTACAGGATTGTACCATCGATACCGACCTGGAGATACTGATCCCCGATGATTACGTTTCCAGTATTACCGAGCGCTTGTCTTTATATCAGCGACTCGATAGTTGCGAGACAGAGGAGGAACTCGAGGGCATGCGGCTGGAACTGAGTGATCGCTTTGGCTCGATCCCCCAGCCGGTAAACGATCTTTTTATTACCGTGCAGTGTCGACGATTGGCCGTTGCGTTAGGGTTCGAGAAAATAAGCTTGAAAGATGAATTACTGCGTTGCTTCTTTATCAATAGACCTGACTCACCCTATTTTGAGTCAGAGACCTTCAAAGGGATCATCACCTATTTGCAGACGCAAACAAGGCATGGCCAGCTCAAGCAAAATGGCAGAAATTTTTTGTTGGTGGTCTCTTCGGTTAAGAATATGGAGGCCGTTCACCGCTTTTTAGAGGGTATCTGGACTTTCTTGCAAAAAAAAGAGGCAAGACCTTAGTAGTCTTACCTCCTTTATGAAGATCTAGTTATTTTACCAGCCTTGTTTGGCTACGCCGGCTTTGATGGCGGCCATTGCTTTTTCTTCGCCCATGAGCGTAGTGAGTTTATTTCCCTTTCCATCATTTCCCTGGGCCATATAGGCGCCCTTAGCGGTCTTGGTGATAACGGCATCTTGCATTACGACGCCCTTTTCTTTTGTTTTTACGTTGTACGCGGTGATTTGTACGTCTGCCATGGTAAAAGTTTTTCTTGGTTTAAGGCATGAAGGTACAAGTTCCTTGGCAGAGAAAAAAACAGTGCAATTCTGTTCATTTTCTCGTGGTTTGGTTTCAACAAGCTTACATATTTACAAAGTACATATTGTAATTCCTGCGCAGGGGTTAAAATTCCTAAAATCACAATTTTATTTATATGAAAAAATTTATATCTGCTATTTTTTTATCCTTTCTGCTTTGCCAGGCAATGGCACAAGATCAGCGAACGACTGATTTAAATCATCGCTTGAGCAATGACCCGGTCGCTCAATCCTTAGTGAGGCCCTATGTCGAGCAATTATTATCACGACAGGTTCAAATTGAATCGGCTGTAAGAGAACTGATCATGAATGAATCTATTCGTAATACTGGAGAGGCCCTTACGTTTATCAACTTGGCCTCTGTAGTAAGAACGGCCGATCTTCTGCAGCAATACGATCAGGACTATGATGCCTTTTTTGCCACCATAGCTGCCCAGTTGGCCACACAGTTCCAGGAAAAAAGGTTGTGTATGGGTTTGACCGACCCGGACCTTTATCGCGAGTGGGTATTAGATTACCTCGAGTTTGAAGTGTTCCGGCCTCAGACCGATGTGGCCAGTACATTTTTTGCCAAATCCCTGCAATTTGAATCGGTACGGACCATCCAAAATGAACAGGAAAATCGTTGGCTGGCTATGGCAGGAGAGGATCTTCCTGACGACCAACCGGGTACTGACCTTCCTGTCGATGAGGAATTTTATTGGCCTGTGCTCAACAGCAGCTTCGATCTTGAGCTAAGCGATCCGGAGCTCGAGCTTCAGCAATTTGCGGCTACACAGCGAGGAGGAAAAAAGTTCAAGGATATACTTCTTTTTATTTTCGATAACTGGACCACCATAAAGGACATCCTCAATTGGTTAAACAGCAACGTTTTTTATGATTGTCATCCATCGGCCAGCGCGCGCATTCGACTTACTAGGGAAGATGTGCCCTCCTCTCTTTCCCCTTCTTTGCGCCGGGAATTCCGCTATGCCGTTTCTCAGAATGGCGTTATGATGGATGGAAAAAGTACGAGGACTCGTATTAAAGGCAAGTTGAAGTTGTATAAGAGGAGGCCTAATAGCTGGGCCAAGGATAGGATATCTCTTGCCGGTATCAATTACTGCTCGTTGCAATGGAATGCATGCGAAGAGATACCCTGGCCTGCCAATGGAGTACCCTTTAACCAGGCACCTAATAACTTGCCCTTTAAGGCAAAGTTGAATCAACAACATCCTTACTCGCTTACGATAAGAGATGTCAACCATGAATTTCTGACGTTCAAATTATTTTTTAACCAACAAGTATTAAAGACTTTATTTCTGCTGGGTTCCGGTGTTTGTGATTGATGCAAAGGTGCGGGGCTTGCCTAAGGAGCTTCGCACCTTTTTTATTTTTTTCACATCCTGTAGTTCAGCGATTAAGCCAAATCATTCTACTGTCAAGCCAGTAATTCATCAACTAAAACTAACAACCATGAGAAAATCAATGTGCATCTTTCACTCACTTATTGTAAACCCATTCGTTCTGTTGGCGCTACTGATATCTGTCCGGGGGCAGGCCCAAGAACCACAGCGACAATTTGGATTGGGAATGACCAGTAGTTTTTTGCCCAAGAATAAAATGTTGAAAGGACAGATAGGGCTCGAGCAGATCCCACAGACTACTATTTGGGCAGATTTTAATAAAGCGATAAAGCGATCGGGAAAAAAATTACGCTGGGGGTTATCCGCTTCGGTCAATTATGAAAAGTATTTTTATGATATCGACCAGCCACTTCCCTACTATACACCGGAAAAGGACAAGTACGCCTTTTTAGCGGCGGGCATCAAGAATGTAGAATTATATGGTTATGTGAGTAGACTTGTCCCATTGTACCGATCTGAAAAATGGCGTGTCGGTCTTCATCCAAGACTGGGCCCTGTTTTTCACATCAATCCCTTCCCGGCCTATACAGAGAGTAGCGCAGTGCTTAACGCTAGCGGAGTTCCTTTTCCGCTTTATGATATCGCTTTTGAGCGTCCCGAGTGGTATGTTCCTTATCTGCGAGGGATGCTCTCGTTGGAATTGGTCAAGCGATTCTCGTCGGGATTGGAGTTGGGAATTTCTCCTATGCTCTCTTTCACCGCCTTTAGCCAGGACTATGCCTTTTTTTTGACCGTTCCGCAGGATCAAACCTATCGCAGTTTGGGTGAATTCAAGATCAAGCGTGGTTTTTATGGAATCAATCTGATCATCGGCAAATAGATGTCATGCGTTTCTTAACAGGAGTCGGGTTCGTTGTGTGGTTGGTTTTAGGAAGTGGTCAGGAACTCTTCGCCATGGCTCCACGTTGGTGCCTTAGTTATGCTTCGCGTTGTGTACCGCTTCGTACAATGCATTTCTCTGCCAATGACCACCCAGCAAGTGAAGTAGGAGTAGATGGTTACGTCCAGATCGACACATTGAAGAGGCAATACAGTTCCCCGGAGCGCACAGAGCTCTTCAATGCCGGATTTATTGATGTGGTCAATAACGGACAGGTCAGTGCCTCCGCGCGTCTGGTCAAACTCCAAATAGGCGAGCAGGGGAAATTCAGTCTTCCTCTTTCGGTTTATGGCGGGGTAAGCAACCCTTCTTTTCAGTCCTCTGCCTCCCCTGGAAATCCGGCTTCTTTACTCAGGGGCAATGAGCATTTGATCAACCAGTTTATTACTCCTCTGAGTGGCTTGCTCAATTTGAGTTTTGAAGGCACTCTGTTAATGCGATCCAAGACACCGGTTACTCGCTGGGGTTTACTGTATCAGATCGGTGAGCGTGTCCTTACGGGAACCAAGGTTTACTCCACAGGATTTTATTTGCAACAGCGTCCCATCCATTTTGTAAATAGCTACCTGGTAGCCGGTCTATATTTTCAAACAGGTGCCTGGGAAAGGAACAATCAAAAAAATATGGGTGTTTGCTGGTTGGCCCTTCGGTATCATCTCTGCTATACGGGTGTCAATCAACTCAATCAGTTTCTGCCCTCCTTGGTAGGGAGCGGATTGTATGGTGGTTACTCGATGGGTATGGGGGTGCGAATCAATACCTTGATCAACCTAAAGGCAGTTTATTATCAGTATCATAAGGGGCCTGAACCAGATTATCTGACGCCGATCTATCAGTTCTCATTCAATTATACCGTGAGCGGGGGTCGCTCATAGCAAAGGGTAAGGACTTTTTTGCCGAGAGGATTTATTTATACATCAAGCTTGGCATAGCGCGCATGCGTTTCGATGAACTCGCGGCGGGGGGCGACTTCATCCCCCATAAGCATGCTAAAGATTCGATCCGCCTCTGCGGCACTATCGATAGTAACTTGCTTAAGCGTGCGCGTTGCAGGATTCATGGTCGTATCCCATAATTGATCGGCATTCATTTCTCCTAATCCCTTGTAACGTTGTATACCTACTGATTCATCTTTGCCACCCCCGATCTTTTCTATCAGGGCTTTACGCTGCTCCTCGTTGTAGGCATATGCTTGTTCTTTTCCTTTCTTGACCAAATAGAGTGGGGGCTGTGCAATGTAAACATAGCCTTGCTCAATCATGGCCTTCATATAGCGGAAAATAAAGGTCAAAATAAGGGTAGCGATATGGGAACCATCCACATCGGCATCGGTCATAATGATCAGTTTATGATAACGAAGCTTGCTCATGTCAAGCGCCTTGGGATCTTCGGCTGTTCCGATCTTAACACCCAGTGCGGTGAACATATTGCGGATTTCCTCATTGTCATAGATCTTATGCTCCATGGCTTTTTCTACGTTCAGGATCTTACCTCTGAGGGGCAAGATCGCTTGAAAGCTACGGTCTCTTCCTTGCTTGGCCGTACCACCCGCCGAGTC
>JBIIHS010000100.1:0-6380 GCA_044235515.1 Chitinophagaceae bacterium
ATGCGGATCATCTGCCAGGGACCGAACGGAATTAAAAAATATCCTAGCCTCTTTGAATTGTTGCAAAACAAAATGAGCATACCCCTGCTGAAACTGCGCTTTGGCGATCTCAGGATTCGTAAAATGTACAATATCGGCTTGCCCATACTGTTCGATACAAGAGACCCATTGACGGGCTCTAAAATAATAATCGGCCAGGGCCGCATGCATTCGGTCCTTTTGCGCCCGCACCGGAGCACTGGCTAAGAACAGAAGGGCCTCCTCTGCCGCGAGGGGCTCAGCATGACGGAGTCCACACAACAAGGCCTGATAAACTACTTCTTGCTGCAAATTGGACAGGTGAATGGCTGGCCGGTCACGAAGCTGCTCCTTCCACTCTCGGTATTGCGGACAAGCCTCTCCTAAACGATCTTCCTGAACGGCCTGTAGGGCCAAAGAATACGGATTCTCAGCAGGATTAACTCCTAAGGCTTGCTGGGAAAATGCCGAGTGCATTCGAAAAAAAAGCAATAAAAAGGATATTCGAAAAAGAATACGCATGCAGTTATCTGATAACGGGGCGAATATTCAAAATATTTCAGGGTGGTCCAAGCATTCATTGCAAACAGATGTGGATAAGTCCAGCTTTAAGACCACATTAACAAAAAAGAGTTAGCTTTATATTGTAAGCGAACTATCGGCGTATGAAAAAACTCTTTAGCACCCGTTACTCCGAAAATGCAGTTTCCTTTTCACTATTGGTACTGCGTCTTGCAACCGGCGGACTAATGATTCCGCATGGATTCGACAAACTGATACACTTTGTTGCCCAATCCAAGGATTTTCCAGATCCCTTGGGTGTCGGATCGGTCGTATCGCTGTCGTTAGTCATCTTTGCGGAATTTTTTTGTGCGGCTCTCTTGATCGCAGGGCTCATGACCAGACTGGTGGTCATCCCCTTGGTGGTTACCATGGCCGTGGCCGTTTTTATTACACACCACGGTGATGTGATGGGAGATGGACAACAGGCCACTTTGTTCCTGGCAGGCTATATCGCCTTGTTATTTTGCGGTCCCGGAAAAATCAGCTTTGACAGAATGCTCGGCAATTAAGGCCCTTTATGGCTACCGTGACCTTACCAAAATTTCCTGCGTCCGAAAAAAAGAGCAATCCCTGGATCAGCTCCTTGCTCAGTTTAATGGCGTACATATTGGTAGCTACCATTTTCATCAACGATATCAAGATCGCGCTGATCCTGGTATTGATCTTACTGATCCATGAAGCGGGCCATTACTTGGCCATGCGTTATTTTCGCTATCACGAAACTGGCATTTTCTTTATTCCCCTACTAGGCGCCTTCGTATCGGGATCAAAACGGATCATCTCCCAACAAGAATCAGCCATTATTATTTTAGCAGGACCCCTGCCGGGGATCCTGTTGGGGTTGAGCCTCTCCATGCTTAATAAAACACTCGGCTTGGAGTCCACCGTGAGCGCCACCTTAGATTGGAGTGCCATGGCGCTGATCTTGCTCAATGGATTAAATCTACTGCCGCTCTACCCACTCGATGGGGGTCAGTTACTAAATCGTGTTTTCTTAGACGAAGAATCTACGCTGGGCCGAGTATTTGTTTTCATTTCGGCCTTGCTGATTGCAGCACTGGCCCTCCTTATCCAATTCTATGCACTCTTACTCTTTCCGTTATTATTGCTTTGGCGCTCGCAAAAAGACAGATCGCTAAAGAAGGTAGAGGCCAAGCTTAAAGAGGCCGGCATCAATACCGATATCGATTACGAAGACCTGCCTGATGAGGATTATTGGAAGATCAGAACCCTATTGATAGAGAACCACCCCCGTTTTGCATCGGTAGATCCAGCAACGGACAGCTATGACGAGAAAGAGGCAAGCATACAAATTATGATCGTCTCTTTATTGGACAGAAGATTGATGATGGACCTTTCGCTTCCGAAAAAATTAATGATCGCCACCCTTTGGATGGCCGCCTTATTTTTAACGGTGCTGTTTGGTTTTCTAAGCTGGAGGGGAAACTGATCGATTACCGCTCAACTTCTTGCCGCTTATACGCGACGCAGATCAGGTCTCCACTGCTGGATCGCCTGCTTGATCTGGGTCGAGGTAAGCCCTTCCTCCGCAGCCCGACGAGCCAGTGCGGGTAATTCCGCGTCCGAAGCGAATCGAAGGGCAACGATCTGTCCCATTCGAAGTCTTTTATCAAGCGGCTGCCCAGTCAAAATAAAATAACGTAAGCCCTCCTCGGCCCGAATGGCGCGGTCTTGCACTTTTAAGCCATACGAACGAACCAAGGCTACGGCTACGGTTACCAGCAGAAACAACAAGACGACCAGTACGGATTCAAAACAATTGGCCTCGTTACATCTTGCTAAGTTGACAAAACTGGCGACCAGTCCAGTTAAAGCAAGGGGAGCCGCAATAAAATGCCAAAGCGGATCATAACGTACATGATTTTTGAAGTCTTGTGTTTTCATAATAATATATTGATGGGGTAAGATACGCTAAATTTGCAAAAATTCACCCCTTGAAAACGCCGCAGGCTTCCATCATTACCATTGGAGACGAGCTGCTCATTGGTCAAACCATCGATACTAACAGTGCCTTCATTGCACAAGAACTCAACAGCTTGGGTCTGTGGGTACGCAGGAGAGTGGCGGTCGGAGACGATCGAGAAGAAATTATAGCGGCCCTTCGGGAAGAGAGCAAAAACTCCTCTCTCCTTATCCTAACTGGAGGCTTGGGCCCAACGGCCGATGATATCACCAAACCACTGTTATGCGAGTACTTTGGCGGAAAATTGGTTCGAAACCAAGCGGTACTGGAGCACATTGAACGCTTGTTCGAAAAGGTCTATAAAAGACCCGGTGCCTTGCTGGAACGAAATCAAAAGCAGGCCGATGTACCTGATAATTGCCTGGTATTGCATAACCCCAGCGGAACAGCACCCGGTATGTTATTCGATCAAAAGGGTATCATTTGCATCTCACTGCCGGGTGTCCCGCGCGAGATGAAAGAATTGATGACGACCGCAGTTGTTCCGTGGTTAAAAGAAAATATTACCCGACCTTTTATTGTACACCGAACCCTGCTTACCTGTGGTATCGGCGAATCGATGCTGGCCGAGTTGTTGCACGAATTTGAAAGATCACTGCCAGCTCCTATTTCACTGGCCTATTTACCTAACTATGGTATGGTTAAGCTTCGGCTAACCGGTAAAAGCGAAAGCCTTTCTGGGTTGAAAGAACAAGTTGATGACCTGGCCCAACAACTTGCTGTGCTGACTGCCGATTATCTGGTGACCGATCAGGATCTATCCATGGAAGCTGTTATTGGACAATTGCTACTCAATAAAAATTGGACCGTGGCCACTGCAGAGAGCTGCACCGGTGGATTGATCGCACACCAGCTCAGTAGCGTGCCCGGGGCTTCTGCCTACTTTAAAGGATCGGTAGTCTGCTACGATAATGACATGAAAGAAGATCTCTTAGGGGTGCAAAAGAAAACCCTTCAGGAACATGGGGCCGTAAGTGAACAGACCGTAACGGAAATGGTACTGGGTGTACGAAAACGCACCAATGCCAATGTAGCGGTGGCCGTATCCGGTATCATGGGACCCTCGGGAGGCACACCCGATAAACCCGTGGGAACTGTATGCGTAGCCGTCAGTAACGGGGATGAAACAATGGCTACAACCCAGCGGCTTGGATTCGATCGGGCCCGGAATACACAGCAAACCGCCTTGTTTGCCCTTAACCTGCTTCGTAAGTTGATCGTATCGGGCTAGCCAAATCTTATTTGCATCAATTTGCTACCTTTGACCTTTACGATCCTTGCTAAATATCATTTCCTATGGCTTTAGTTGATCTAGTAATGCCGAAACTTGGCGAAAGTATCATGGAAGCGACCATTTTAAAATGGCATAAGCAACCCGGCGATACTGTAGCACAAGACGAAACGGTCTTAGAGATCGCAACCGATAAGGTTGACAGCGAAGTGCCCAGCACAGCGGCAGGGGTCATAGAAAAACTTCTTTTTAATGTCAATGATGTGGTGCCTATCGGAACGGTCATCGCTCGTATTCGCACAGGAGCTGCTGAACCCATTCAAGTTGCCCCCACTCATTCCACCCCCGAAGTCCCCACAGTTACTCCCCCTTATGTTCCAACCACAGCCATCAGTACACCAATCTCAACAACACCAACAACAACCATTGCCACCGGCCGTTTTTATTCTCCCTTGGTCTTGAACATTGCCACCAGTGAAGGCATTGGGCTGGCGGAGTTGGAGACCTTACCCGGTACAGGAAACGAAGGCAGAGTGACCAAAAAAGATATATTGGAATACGTGGCCAAGCGAAAGCAACAGGGCCCTCTTACACCAAGTCTTACTCCGCAAGTCGCCACTGTTATGAGCACAAATGTGGGCTCCACTGAATTGACTATTCCGCTTAGCAAGATAGAACCTTCTTCTGCCAGTTCCCTACCGGTAACCTACGCAGGGAATGTAGAGATTGTCGAGATAGACAGAATGCGTAAACTGATCGCCGATCACATGGTACGCAGTAAGCAGACCAGTCCGCATGTGACCAGTTTTACCGAGGCCGATGTGACTAATCTGGTGCTTTGGAGAGAGCGCGTCAAAAAGGAATTTGAAAAAAGGGAGGCGACCAAGATCACCTTTACTCCTCTTTTTATTGAGGCGATCGTACGATGCATAAAAAAATTCCCACTGATCAATTGCTCGATCGATGGAACGAATATCATCATCAAGAAAGATATCAATATAGGAATGGCCACGGCCCTTCCTTCCGGCAATCTGATTGTGCCTGTCATAAAAAATGCGGACCAATATAATATGGTCGGGCTGGCCAAACAGGTCAATCAATTGGCCGATGCAGCCCGTAATGGAAAACTAAAAGTAGATGACACCCAAGGCGGAACGTTTACACTGACGAATGTCGGCACTTTTGGGTCACTGATGGGTACCCCTATCATTAATCAGCCCCAGGTGGCCATCTTAGCAGTGGGTGCAATTAAAAAACGTCCTGTCGTCGTTGAGACTCCTGCCGGAGATTCCATTGCTATTCGCCATATGATGTACCTGAGCATGAGTTATGACCACCGCATTGTAGATGGTAGTCTGGGCGCTACATTCCTAACGGCAGTAGCCAAAGAGCTTGAAAGCTTTGACCCCGATAGACAACTCTAAAAACGCCCCCTCAATCCTCTTGCTGCGAATCGAGACCCCAATCCCTACCCTTGTTCAAGGCGGGTACGCCCTCGGTTAACCATCGTGCCGGTTTTTCCCCTTTTAGCAACCAATCGAAGAATTGTTGCTGACGGATGGAAATGTCTTTTTGATTTTTTCTTTCACGCAAATTATGGGCCTCTCCGTTGTAGTTAAGCATCCAAACCTGTTTGCCCAATCTTCGCATGCCCGTAAACAACTCGATCCCCTGATACCAGGGTACCGCACCATCTGCATCATTGGCCATGATTACCAAGGGCGTCTTGACCTTAGGCAAGTGAAAAAGAGGGGAATTCTCGATATACAGATCGGGGCGTTGCCATAAGGTGGCGCCGATGCGACTTTGAGACACCTCGTATTGGAATTGGCGATTGATACCGCTCTCCCACCGAATACCTCCATACGCACTGGTCATATTGGCCACCGGAGCACCAGCCCAGGCCGCTTTGAAAAGAGAGGTCATGGTCACGAGCTGGGCTACTTGAATACCTCCCCAGCTTTGCCCCTGGAGTCCCATGTTCTTTGCGTCTACATAGGGGAGCTTTGCCAAACTATTGGCTGCGCTCACCACATAGTTATAGCAGCTTTTGGCTGGATAACCCCGTGTGTAAAAGATATCGGGAGAAAAAACGATGTATCCTCGGCTAACATAAAATGAAACATTCAAACGACTACCCGTAGGGGCCGGCGCAATATAATTATGCAAGGTTTCCGTGTGGGTCTCATAGAAATAAAATATGACAGGATATTTCTTGGAGGGATCAAAATTTTCGGGAAGATACAAGACCCCTTGGGCTGGCTTTCCATCCAGCGCCCTCCATCGATACAAGCGGGCCGTTCCCCAATTGTATTGCTGCTGTTGTGGATTGATCCAGGAGAGACGGCGAACTGCGCCCTCAGAACTTGCACTAGCATTGATATCCCAAACATGCAAATCAGGAGAAAGATCAAAGCGCTCCTTTGTAAAGGCCAGCACGGCTGCTCTTGATGCCTTTGAAGGAAGCCCATAGGCAAAGGAGCCGGCTTGACGCTGGGTAAAGCGCACCCGATCCTGCTCCCACTGCGCAAAAGCAATACCGCCATCTCGATTCTCCTGTTGCTGATAACGCCAGCACAATAA
>JBIIHS010000101.1:0-6351 GCA_044235515.1 Chitinophagaceae bacterium
GCAGGGCGTCTGCTGTCATCGTAAAAGAAGTAGTGTCGTCGGCGGCCGGCTCTTTGGGGAAGTTATCGGGATTTTCGCCCATCACTTTATATTTACCGTTGTCGCTGGTAATTTCAATGGCAAAATTCTTATCGATCGTAAAGGTCAGGGGCTGATCGCCGATATTTTTCAGCGAGTCCATCAAGATCCGCGCCGGTATACAAACCTTTCCGGCATCTTTAGCTTCGATGTCGAGTTGAACACGCATTACGGTTTCGAGATCGGTAGCTACGACCGTCAATTTATTTTTTTCGATCTCAAAAAGAAAGTCTTCGAGAATCGGCAAAACAGTATTGGTATTGATGACACCAGAAATATGTTGTAATTGCTTTAACAGCAGGGACGAATTCGCTATGAATTTCATACGATCTCTATTGTGGGTTACGAGCGAAACTACTAATTTTTTAGGTAGTTTTGGAGAGATGTATAAAAAGCTCTTGACCCCCCAGCAGGCCCTGCAAAAACTGAGGCATTTTTGCGCGTACCAAGAGCGTTCTCATCAGGATGTTCGGGAGAAATTACTTCAACTAAATTGTGCAAAAAAGGAGCATGATGCCATCATTGCCAGCCTCATCGAGGATGATTACCTGAACGAAGAGCGTTTTGCCCTTGCTTTTGCCGGGGGCAAGTGGCGTGTAAAGCGATGGGGCCGAAACCGCATCCGGTACGAACTTAAACAAAGAAAGATCAGCGACTATTGTGTCAAAAAGGCACTGCAGACCATTGAAGAAGAAGAATACCTATTGATACTGGCCGGCCTTACGGCTAAAAAGTACGCTGAGTTCGCCGCCTTTCAATATGTTATCCGGATTAAGAAAACAACCGACTATCTGATCGCAAGGGGTTTTGAGCACGACCTGATCAGAGGGGCCTTGGCCGAATGTCGGACCGAAATCAAATAAAAGGCTATGGGAGAATTACTCGTTTCATTGGTGCAAACCGATTTGGTATGGGAAGACAAGCAGGCTAATTTGAGTCATCTGGAGGCCCAGCTGCATCTATTGAAGGGTAAAACACAAGTAGTGGTATTGCCCGAGTTATTCAGCACGGGCTTCAGCATGCAAACCACTTCGCTGGCCGAGCCCATGGAGGGGCCTACGGTGCAGTGGATGCGCACGATGGCCCAACAGTTGCAACTGATCATTACCGGTAGTGTGATGATCGAAGAAGGGGGCCAGTATTATAACCGGTTACTTTGGGTGTTGCCAAACGGAACGCTCGGGCAATATGATAAACGACACCTGTTCGCCTATGCGGGAGAAGACCGGCATTATCAGCAAGGCAAAAAGCGATTGATCGCTTCGGTAAACGGATTCAGGGTCAACTTGCAGATCTGTTACGATCTGCGCTTTCCGGTCTGGGCCCGACAACAACCTAAAGATGGCCAGCCGGAATATGATCTGCTCGTTTATGTGGCCAACTGGCCAGAGCGGCGGCGATCGGCCTGGATGCAACTCTTACAGGCTCGCGCTATCGAAAATCAGTGTTATGTGATCGGGGTAAATCGGATCGGCGAAGACGGGCATCAAATTTATCATAGCGGAGATTCGATGGTCATCGATCCGTTGGGGGAGGTCTTATTTACCCAAAAGGACAAGGCTTGCGTTCATACAATAACGCTTCGCCAGGAGTGGATCCAAAAAGTCCGTCAACAATTTCCTTTTTTGAATGATGCCGATGGGTTTGAACTGCTCGTATGAATTATTTTTTCAGGTGGTTCCATCCTTGTGCTATCAGCGGATGGGTAGATCCTCCTTTGGTAATTAACGTAGCCCCCTTCTCTGGCTCGGTCATGTAGCCGATCACACTGATCTGTTCACTTTGCACGATCTTTTCGTAATCGTTAGCAGAAATTGTAAATAAAAGCTCATAGTCTTCGCCTCCACTAAGGGAACAAGCCGTAGGATCGATCTCAAATTTGAAAGCGGCCAGCCGGGTGGCCTCTGCGATCGGTATCTTCTCTTCGTATAAAACACAACCTAACTGGCTTTGCTTGCAGAGGTGTAAGATCTCTGAACTTAATCCATCGCTGATATCCATCATGGCGGTGGGAACAATGGCCGACTTGTTCAAGAAAGCGACAATGTCTTTTCTTGCTTCGGGTTTGAGCAACCGACCGATCACATATTGTTCTCCTTCGAGATCGGGCTGTACTTTGGGGCTCTCCAAAAAGATCTTTTTTTCTCTTTCCAAAAAAAGCAGGCCTATATAAGCTGCGCCAAGATCACCACTTACACAGAGCAAATCACCCTTTTTGGCCGTACTTCTTTTCACAAAAGTATCGGGGGTTACTTCTCCGATGGCCGTTACGGATAAGACCAATCCTTTTTGCGAAGAACTAGTATCGCCACCTACCAGGTCTACACCATATTTTTCGCAAGCGGCATAGATCCCTTCATATAGTTCACTTACTGCTTCTACACTAAAGCGATTACTGATCCCAATGCTCACTACCAATTGGGTAGGCGTTGCGTTCATGGCATAAATATCGCTCAGGTTTACGACCACTGCTTTATAGCCCAGGTGTTTGAGCGGTGTATACATCAGATCAAAGTGTACCCCTTCGAGTAGTAGATCGGTCGTGATAACGGTCTGTTTTCCGAAATGATCGATCACCGCTGCATCATCTCCTACCCCTACGATCGAAGAGGCCTGTTGCAATTCGATATTACGTGTCAGATGCTCAATAAGACCAAATTCCCCCAATGAACCGATCTCGGTGCGTTCGTTACTCATATAATGCGTGTGGTTAAAGTTCTTTATGGCCATTGATGACCTGTAGCATCTCTTCGTGGATCTTACCATTTGTAGCCAGTACCTTATGCTGATACACGCTAAAAGCTTGTCCGGTAAAATCGGTGACCTTGCCTCCGGCTTCCTCTACGATCAAATAACCGGCGGCACTATCCCAAGGCTCTAGTTTTTGTTCGAAGAAGCCATCGAAACGCCCGCAGGCTACCCAGCAGAGATCGATCGCAGCCGATCCCAATCTTCTGACGGGAACTCCTTTTCTGACAAAACGTTCGAATACTTCGAGCGGGCCATTGGATTCATTAATGTACGTATAGGGAAATCCCGTTACCAGGCAAGACTTGATGGTATCGGTCTTACGGCTTACCTGTATGGGTTTATCGTTGAGAAAGGCCCCCTGCCCCTTTTCGGCAAAGAAAAATTCATTGAGATGGGGGTTATAGACTGCCCCCATAACGATCTGCCCCTGGTGCTCGAGGGCAATGGATACACAGTTGAGCGGAATGCCTTGAGCAAAGTTGACCGTACCATCAATGGGATCAATGATCCATTTATAGACTGAGTCTTGCGTAAGTTTTCCGCTTTCTTCGGCCAAGATTTGATGGTTGGGATACTCTTTTCGGATAACCGAGAGAATGGCTTTTTCTGCTGCATGATCGGCCTCGGTGACCAGGTTATTGACCCCCTCTTTATTATGTACGGCAAAAGAGCGTTGAAAAAAGCGCATGATCTCTTCGGCACCGGCCCGCGTGGCCGCTAACAGTGTTGAACGAAGCATGCGCGAAGATACTGCCTCCATGTCTCAATTGCTTACCTTAGCGGTCATACCTGTTTAGAACCATGGCCTCATTTTTAGAAAACGCCTTGCCCCGTGGACTGGCCTCGGCCCTGCGACTTGCTCTTTATGATCCAAGGCGTCAGCAGCTGCGGGTCTTAAAAAAGCTGCTTCGTAAAGCACGCTTTACCGCCTTTGGGCAGCATTACGGTTTTGATGAGGCCTTGTTCAGCAAGCATCCGGACAAACGCTTTCAGGAGTTGGTGCCGGTGCATGACTATAACAAGATCTATAATGAGTGGTGGAAACTGACACTCGATGGTACTCCCGATATAGCCTGGCCCGGCAAGATCAAATATTACGCACTCAGTTCCGGAACCTCAGAGGCCGCCAGCAAATACATTCCTATTACCAATGATCTGTTGCGAAGCAATATGATCAATTATTTGCGCCAATTACTCAGCCTGATCCGCTACGAAGATGCCAACAAAAGGGCCATGACCAAGGGCTTTTTAATGTTGGGGGGAGCCACAGACCTGACAAAAGGAAAAGCCGGCTGGTATGCCGGAGACCTGAGTGGTATTCTGGCTAAGAAAAGACCCTTCTGGTTTCAGACCTTCTATAAGCCCGGTGGTCGCATTGCTGCTTTGACCGATTGGAATCAAAAGTTAAACGAGATCGTCGAAGAAGCGCCTAATTGGGATATCGGTTTTGTGGTCGGTGTTCCGGCCTGGTGCCAGATGTGCATCGAAATGATCATCGATCATTATAAAGTAAAGCATATCCACGAGATCTGGCCCAACTTCAGCTTCTTTGTTCATGGCGGGGTAGCTTTTGAGCCATACCGGAAAGGCTTTGAAAAGTTATTGGGCAAACCGATCGTGTATGTCGAGAACTATTTATCGAGCGAAGGTTTTATCGGGTTCAAGAATAGGGAACACGCCAAGGGGATGCAGCTGATCTTGAATAACAATATCTTTTTTGAGTTTATTCCATTTACCGAAAATAATTTTGATGCCGATGGTAATTTGTTACCCCAGCATCAATCACTAATGATACACGAGGTGGCCTTGGATAAAGAGTATGCCCTGGTGATGAGTACCAATGCCGGTGCCTGGCGGTATCTGATCGGAGATACCGTTCGGTTCGTAGACCTCGATAAGGCCGAGGTGGTCATTACTGGCCGCATCAAACATTTCTTGAGTTTGACTGGCGAGCATCTCAGTGTGGATAATATGAACAAGGCCATCGAGTTGGTCAGTCAAGAGTTCAATATCAGCATTCCTGAATACACTGTGCAGGGCTTTCCTTACCAGCAGTTCTTTGCCCACCGCTGGTACATTGCCACCGACGACGCAGTCGATCCGGACCGACTTAAAGAGCGAATCGATAATCAATTGCGCAGTTTGAACGATGATTATGCGGTAGAACGAGATAGCGCATTAAAAGAGGTATTTCTGGAGGTTCACCCTGTTTCGGTATTTATGCAGTTTATGGAGCAGAAAGGAAAATTGGGTAGTCAACATAAGTTTCCCCGCGTTATGAAAGGAAAGATGCTTGCCGAATGGGAATCGTTTCTGCAGTCCCGTTCCACACACTGATATAATTTTGTAGCTATGCAGCAGGCGTCGACTTCAGTATCGTGGTGGTCTAGAATAAAGAAATTCATATTCTATCTTTTTATTTTTCAACTCGGCTATATTGTCTTGCTAAAATGGGTCGATCCTCCGATCACCATGACGCAAGCATCGGCCTGGGTCTCTTCGGATGGACTGCACCGAGACTATGTATCGTACGATAGAATAGCACCCCATGCAAAATTGGCGGTGCTGGCTTCGGAAGACCAACTGTTTACCACGCACCAGGGTTTTGATTGGGAGCGAATAAAAGAAGCGTTCGAGTACAATAAAAAGAAATCGGGTCGCCTGCGAGGCGGTAGTACGATCAGCCAACAAACCGCTAAGAATGTTTTTTTGTGGCAAGGCCGCAGTTGGCTGCGCAAAGGACTAGAAGTGTATTTTACCTTCATGATCGAATTGGTTTGGGGTAAAGAGCGTATCCTTGAGGTCTATTTGAATGTGATTGAGATGGGGCCTGGTATCTATGGTATCGAAGCGGCCGCGCAGCACTATTTTAGAAAATCGGCTGCGCAGCTCTCTCGTTACGAGGCAGCTCTTATTGCGGCGTCGCTGCCCAACCCCAAAAAATATCGAGTACAGCCTCCGTCTCCTTATATGCAGAGAAGGGCTTCGTTTATTACGGGCCAAATGAAAAACCTCCAATCAGATCCGGCGATCAAGTCGTTGATTGAAGGTCGTTGATGATCGGCGCTTGACTCAATACCGCATCTACTGCCCGAATAGCCATTTCCAGTCGGGCATTCTTTTCTCCCCTGATGAGCGTCCAGCCTATAGGTTGATGAATTATACAATCTGTATACATTTTCAGCAGGGTATCTCTTGTCGTTTGATCGGGATATTCGCGTAACTCGTCTTGTACCCAGGGCAGATCTGTATCGCAAAGCAAATAGTGATCATATTTTCGTTCAACGATCTGCTCCAAGATATAGCGATGACATTTCTTAAAAACAAATTCACACCACACTTTCATCACGTACATATCAGTATCAATAAATAAGGGTATGCTCCTTTTAGACTTGTTCGCTGCTTTTTGTTTTTCTTCGAGGGCGGTCGTGATGGAATCTTCCAGTGCGAGTTGCCCTTTGGCAATGGTCAGCAGCTCATCGAATTGATAATGGGTACCCTGCTCCAGCAGATAACTTCTCG
>JBIIHS010000102.1:0-6350 GCA_044235515.1 Chitinophagaceae bacterium
ATCGGACATAAAAATATCATAGCTCTTATACAAAGGCCAGATGTATTTGTTGCCATACTTGGCACGATCAGGAACCGGCGGACAATCCCCATTGGCCAAATGGGTAGAAGCATAAATGATATGCTTATTGTCGTAGGTAAAATAAGCACAAGTGGTTCTACCCTTACCGGTGCTGACCATGGTATACGTAAAGGGCTCGCTTGGCCTTACAGGTACCGTTCCCACAAAGATCTGATCGCAGGGGATTCCGTCTTTTATGGAGGTGCGCTGAAAGACCAACTTCTTGCCATCGTAACTCCAGTAAGCTTCGGCATTATCACCACCAAAAGTCAACTGGCGAATATTGCGCAGGTGGGTTTCGTCGGCGTAGCGAAGCGAATCATTGTCTGCGCTTTGAGCTTGCAGCTGAAGGAAACTGCAAAATCCAGCTACCAAAAAGAGCAAAAAAAGCAACCTGGGGCGCAAGAATTGGATCATACGGATCGTTTGAGGAAGGCAAAGCTATCTTTGTAACGTCAAAAGACTGTCAATTAAATGTCAAACCTGATACTCTTTTTTAAACAGGTGATCTCTCTCAGGCTTTGTAAAGCGCTCTTGTACGGAGGGGTACTGATGACCTTAGGTTGTCAATCTCCCAAGCACAGCGACCAGGAGCCCCCAGGAAAAGAAGAAACACAGAATGCCCCCACCGGTTCTTCCCCAAATGAAAATACAGATCTTAACGAAGAGGCACCCCCTACCCCCCTGCAGGAGGCCTATGCCCGGGCCCTCCGTCTGGCCGAGCAAGGTGATGCCGCTACCCTTTTGCTTTGCGACTCCTTACTTTCTTTTCAAGGACTCCAGGGCGGAGCCGAGCCGTACTACTACAAAGGCATTTATTACGAAACCAAAGGAGATATAAAACAAGCGATCATTTTTTTTGATAAGACCCTGGCGGCTGACTATACTTTCTATGAGGGCTACATTGAAAAAGCCGCATTGCTCATAGAGATCCGAGAATTTACAGCAGCCGCCAAGGAACTGGAATTACTGCGAAGCCTTTCGCCGGGCTATGCCCCAGTACATTATTGGTGGGGCAAATGGGCCGAGCAACAAGGAAAAGACCAACAAGCCCTTGAGCATTACCGCATGGCCATATCGCTCGATGGAACATTAAAAGAAGCTAAAGAGGCCATGGAACGGCTTCAAAAATGATCTGTATCTTGCAGCCATGCCACTGGTAGCCCCTTCGCTCTTATCGGCCAACTTTTTGGAGCTTCAAAAAGATTGCGACCTGCTGAATCGTAGCGAGGCCGATTGGTTTCATCTTGATGTAATGGACGGGCGCTTTGTGCCCAATATCAGTTTCGGCCCCATGCTGATTTCTTTTTTTAGAAAGGCTACTCAAAAAACTTGCGATGTTCATCTGATGATTGAAGAGCCGGAGCGTTATGTAGAGGCTTTTCAACAAGCCGGTGCAGACATCATCACGGTTCACGTGGAAGCCTGCAAACACTTGCACCGCAATATCCAACAACTAAAAACACTTGGCGTAAAGGCCGGCGTGGCTCTCAACCCCCACACCTCCATACATGCCATCAGCGATATTATTCGCGAGATCGATCTGGTATGCCTGATGAGTGTCAATCCCGGATTCGGCGGACAACAATTTATTCCGCATACCTTATACAAGATCCGCGAGCTGAAAGAATTGATCAATAGTAGTGGATCCAAGGCCTTGATCGAGATCGATGGAGGCGTTACGCTCGAAAACGCGCCTGCGATCGTTAAAGCAGGAGCCGATGTTTTGGTGGCGGGCAATACAGTTTTTAAAGCAGCCGATCCCCTGGCCACCATTGCACAACTTAAAAAAACAGAAGCGGCTTAGCCCATGCGCTGGGAGTTAAAAAAATTCAGGGAGCTTTCGCCCGAGCAACTCTACGCCCTGCTTCGCTTGCGAGCAGAAGTATTTGTGGTAGAGCAAACCTGCGCTTTTCAAGATCTGGACAATAAAGACCAACATTGTTTCCATTTATTGGGATACGAGAAAGATCCATCTGAGCAGGAAGTCCTTGTCGCATATACAAGATTGGTGCCCCCGGGCATTTCCTACGAAGCCGCATCTATCGGAAGAGTAGTAACCTCGCCCATGCACCGCAAAAAAGGATATGGGAAACTCCTAATGGAGCAGTCGATCAAAAAATGTGAGCAGCTATTTGGCGACAATACCCTTGTGATCGGCGCCCAATGCTATTTAGTAGCATTTTACCAATCCTTTGGATTCGTTGCCTCTGGAGAAATCTATCTCGAAGATGGTATTGAACATATCGAGATGACACGACAACGCTAAGCCGACCATCAACTAAGTTCAGGTGCGAGGAAACGAGCAGTATGCGTGTTGGCCGAGCGAACCATTTCTTCGGGAGTTCCCTCGAACAAGATCTTACCACCACCATCACCCCCTTCGGGACCAATATCAATAATATGATCGGCTAATTTAATGATGTCCATGTGGTGCTCGATGACCAAGACCGTGTTGCCCCGGTCCACCAATCGATTCAACACCTCTGTCAATTGACGGATATCCTCGAAATGCAAACCCGTAGTGGGCTCATCGAGTATATAAAATGTTTTGCCGGTATCTCGCTTAGACAGCTCGGTCGATAACTTGATACGCTGCGCCTCGCCCCCGCTCAAGGTAAGTGCGGATTGTCCCAACGTAATGTAGCCCAACCCTACTTCTTGCAATACTTTTATCTTTCTGTATATATAGGGAACCGGCTGAAAAAATGCGATAGCTTCGTCTACAGTCATTTCCAATACATCAGCGATCGATTTTCCCTTGTACCGCACTTCGAGTGTCTCGCGATTATAACGTTTACCATTGCATCGGCTGCAATGAACATAGACATCGGGCAGAAAATTCATTTCGATCACTTTCATACCACCCCCTTCGCAATCAGGGCAACGCCCTGTCTTTACATTGAAGGAAAATCGGCCAGGGCCATATCCCCGAACCTTACTTTCGGGCAAAGAGGCAAAAAGATTACGGATATCAGAAAAAAAACCACAATAGGTAGCCGGATTGCTGCGGGGCGTACGCCCGATTGGGGCTTGATCGATCTCGATCACCTTGTCGATATGCTCAAGCCCACTGACCGATTGATAGGCCAGGGGTTGTTGTCTCGAGCCATAGGCGTGTTGAGAAAGTATCGGATAGAGCGTTTCGTTAATGAGTGTCGATTTTCCAGATCCACTAACGCCCGTAACCACGGTAAAAGTTCCTAATGGAAAACGAACATTTACTTTTTGTAAATTATTTCCCGATGCCCCTTTAAGCAAAAGCGTCTTACCGGAGCCCTTTCGTCTTTCAGCGGGCAAGGGCAACTTATGTTTCCCATTCAAATAGCCTGCGGTTAAGGTCTTGAGCTTTTTTACAGCGGCGGGTGTACCCTCTGCCACGATCTTTCCACCATGAATACCGGCCTTAGGACCGATATCGATCAAATAGTCTGCGGTTAGCATAATATCCTTGTCGTGCTCCACCACCAAGATGCTGTTCCCGAGATCCCGAAGTTGTTTTAGTGCATCGATCAATCGTTGGTTATCGCGCTGATGCAGTCCGATGGAGGGCTCATCCAAGATGTACGTGATACCCTGCAACTGACTGCCGATCTGGGTAGCCAGTCGAATCCGTTGCGATTCGCCACCGCTGAGGGTGCGGGTGGGTCGGTTCAGCGTCAGATAACTCAATCCTACATTGAGCAAGAACTGCAAGCGCTCCCGGATCTCTTTTAAAATATCCTTGGCAATGGCCTTTTGCTTGGCATCGAGTTGTAGCTCGATTCCATCGAACCATGCCGCCAGGTTATCGAGATTCATGGTACACAGGGCAGCAATATTTCTGCCGTTGATACGAAACCAAAGACTTTCCTTTTTTAAACGCGTTCCCTCACAAGCCGGGCAAGGTTGCACCTCCATAAAATCTTCGGCCCATTCTCGAATGGCGTCACTATAGGGATTGGCATACCAGCGAAGCAATAAATTAACAACCCCTTCGAAAGGCGCGGATGGATCGAACTTTGCATCGGCAAAATCCATTTCAGCATGCATGCCTTCCGCATTTCCGTAGAGTATTGTGTTAAGCTGCGCAGTGGAAAGTTCCTTTACAGGCTTTTGTAACGAGATCTTATGTTGCCGTGCCAATTCTTGTGCCTGCTTATACACCCACGCATCACGAGCTTCGCCTAAGGGAGCAATGCCCCCTTCGCTGATCGATAAAGAACTATCGGGCATCAGCCGCTCCATACTGACCTGGTGCTGTACGCCCAATCCCTTGCAGGTTGGGCAGGCCCCATAGGGAGAATTAAAAGAAAAGGCATTGGGAGAAGGCTCCTCGTAACTGATACCCGTGTCTTCGCACATCAACTGACGAGAATATTGAATAAGTTGATTTTTTTCCTCTGTAACCACAAAGAGTAATCCTTTACCCAATTTTAGAGCCTGTTGCACGCTGGCGCTAAGACGCGGCTGCAAGTCCTCGGTCACTTGCAAACGATCGACTACCAGTTCAATATCATGTATCACATAACGATCCAGTTGCATGCGAGCGGTCATTTCTTTGATCTCGCCGTCCACCCTTACTTTTACGAATCCTTTCTTTCTCCACTCCTCGAATAACTCGCGGTAATGTCCTTTACGTCCACGAACCAGCGGAGCCAGCAAACTGATCTTTTTTGACCGACACCGCTCCATGATATTATGGACGATCTCCTCCTCGCTCCACTTGACCATGGGCTTTCCAGTCTCATACGAAAAAGCCTGACCGGCCCTGGCAAAAAGTAAGCGTAGAAAATCGTACACCTCGGTTACCGTGCCCACAGTAGAGCGAGGATTTTTATTAGTGGTCTTTTGCTCAATAGCGATTACCGGAGAGAGGCCGGTTATACGATCCACATCTGGCCTCTCCATATCTCCCATAAATTGTCTGGCATAAGCGCCAAAGGTTTCCATGTAACGCCGCTGCCCCTCCGCATAAATTGTATCAAAGGCCAAAGATGATTTACCCGATCCGCTGATACCGGTAATCACCACCAACTGATTTTTGGGAATGCGCAGGTCAAGATTCTTGAGATTGTGTTCTCGCGCTCCGGAAACAACAATATGCTTGTTATCAGAGTCTATAAATGCGGTGGAGGAAACAGATCTACGGGGCATAAGAGCTCACAAAGATAAGGTGGGGCCACCGGCAGCCCTATTTTAGTGAAAAAGACTAGAGAAGACGATCGATAAGAAGGTCTTGGGAGAAGTAATGATGCCCTTGGCGAAGCGACTCTACGCCTTCGAGTAGCTGGGGCAATTGGACCTTTTTATTCACGTAACCGTAAATACCTCCCCGGGGCATGCAAGACAAAAAATGTTCCTCTCCTCGATCAGAGAAGAATAGAATACGAATATCCGGGTTGATCAAGCGAAGCTTTTTTACGATCTGTCGAAGCTCCCCCGCAAATAGAAGATCGTCCATTATAAGCAGATCGATAGGATGGGTTTTAAAAACCTGCATCAACATTTCTGCATCCCCGGCTTCGTGGACTTGCTCTAGCTCGTAATGCTTATTGAGCGTACTACTCATACCCAACCGAAAAATGGGGCATCGGTCAGCGACAAGAACATGATGCAACGATAGTACTCTGTGAAACACTGTAACAAATATAGGGAGACAATGCATCAACAAAAGCACTATTTATTTGTAGCTCTTTTACTACAAAAAAACGGCTTACAAAACGCAAAACGCTTACTGTACCAGTAGCTTGCCCACCGCAATACGCTCGCCCACTGTCTTACCGATAAATACATAATAAGCGCCTTTGCTCATGGCGGAGAAATCTACATCCATACTGCTGTAGGGTCCAGTAATGGGGAACTCCCTGCTAAAGACCAACTGTCCGCGTTGGTCGTAGATGTAAAGCACTCGCTTAAAATTAAATACAGTAGCACGACTATAATAACGAACCTTAAAGGGGCCGTTGGTGGGGTTGGGACTGATCCACGCTTGTTCGGAGGCGGCTGCGGTAATTCGACGACCTGGTGAAGTGGCAGAACAACCTTGAGGAGTCTGTGCACTTACGGAGTACAACCCTAAATCATCAACGCCAACTGTAATAGAAGCGCCGGTAGCGCCACTGACTACCACTCCATCTTTTCTCCAGGAATAGACCAACCCTGTTGAGGCTGGTGTAGCCGTGGCAATCAGCGTCGTGGTCTTACCGGGCAACAGACTAGTATCTCCCAATACCTCTATACTCATTGTGGGAATGGGCGTAACCGTAACAGCGACCGTTTCACAAGAACGGGTGGTACCGCAAGTGCCT
>JBIIHS010000103.1:0-6310 GCA_044235515.1 Chitinophagaceae bacterium
GGATATCCCCTCTTATCAAGTGCGAGAAGCGACCTTGGGAAAGGGCTTTGCTCATCATTTTGAAAGACACCAGCTACAAGATCTTGTAGCACGCTACAGAAAAGAAGACCCCATCTTTGATCAGCAGCTGCATTTTTTGGGAGTGGATGGCGATACCACTCCCTTGTCCAGCGATCAGTTTACCCCGGCTCAATTATTGCAAGAGTCGCTGGAAAGAAAATTGGTATTAGAAAAAGGTGATCGCGATATGATCATCATGCTACACGAGATCGGATATACCGTATTGGGACAACGAAGAAAGTTGAACAGTCAGCTCGTAGTAGAGGGAGAAGATAGCATCCGTACAGCCATGGCCAAAACAGTAGGCCTTCCCTTAGCGATGGCGGCCATTTTAGTACTGCAAAACAAGATCAGCTTACGTGGCGTACAAATTCCAACACAGAAGGAGATCTATGAACCTGTTTTGGCTGAATTGGAAAAAGAAGGGATCGTGTTTAACGAATCGGATCGCCCCGCTACGAATTAGTGACCGGCCAACTCCATTACGAGTTGCCATTCTTTTTCGGTAACGGGTTGTACCGACAATCGAGCCAGTTTGATCAAGGCCATATTGGCAAGACGTTTATCTGCTTTGATCTGGGCAAGTGAAACTGGGTTTTTTAAGGTCAGAACGGGCTTTATATCCACCGATACCCAGGCGGCTTCACTGGTAGTAGGATCCTGATAGGCCTCTTTTACGATCTCGGCAATACCAACGATCTCTACTCCCTCATTGGAATGATAAAAGAAGGCCCTGTCGCCTTTTTTCATGGCCCGTAAGTTGTTGCGGGCAGCATAGTTTCGCACCCCATCCCAAAAGGTTCTCTTATCCTTGAGCAGTTGATCCCAAGAATATTTAAACGGTTCGGATTTCATTAACCAATAGGCCATACGAATATTTTTACCATCCCGTTGCCAATACATCGGCAAGATGCAGGGTTGTCAGGGGATATCGTTTTTGATTGATATAACCTTGCTGATGCATCAAACAAGAAAGATCAGTAGAAATAATATAGCGAGCCCCTGTGGCAAGTGCATTCTCTACTTTTTGCTCCCCCATGGCCACGGAAATGTTATCATATTTTACAGCGAAGGTGCCACCAAATCCACAGCAGGTTTCGGCATCGACCATCTCTACAACGGATAAGCCCTTTACCTTCGACAATAACTGTCGGGGTTCTTGTCTAATCTTGCATTCGCGCAAAGCAGCGCAGGAATCATGATAGGTAGCCGTTCCGTTAAGCTCTGCACCGAATTCATCCTTTTTAAGTACGTTGACCAAAAAAGCAGAAAATTCATACGTGCGTTGTCTTAGATCTTGCACCTCGTGATGTAAGGATGAATTATCAAAAAGGCGACTGTAATAATTCTTGACAAAACCGGCACAGCTGGCACTAGGGGTAACGATAGGGTCTGTTCCTTGAAAGTCCTTGATGAATTTCTGACAAACCGATTTAGATTCCTCCCAAAAACCTGCATTGAAAGCCGCTTGGCCACAGCAGGTCTGCTTTGTATTATAAGAAACGGTACAGCCTGCCTTTTCTAACACCCTGATCATGTTGAAAGCAGTATCAGGGAACAGCTGATCTACAAAACAGGGTATAAAAAGCTGTACGTTCAATGGTGAAACGGTTAATTGGCGGATTGGTACACTCCTAAACGAGCCAGGTATTTCTCGGCATCGTAAGACTGCTGGCTGCGAGGATATTTCTCGCGGATCTCTTCATAAAGAGCGATCGCCTCCTTGCTGTCTTGCATCACCTGATCGGCAAAGTAAGCAGCCAGAAAAAGATAATCGGGTGAATTGACCTCATCTTTTTCAAAGTGACGGGCCGCTTTTTTATAGGCGTCAAGTGCCTCCTTATTTTTTCCGCTGTCCCCATAGGCATCACCCAATAGCTTATAAGCCCGTGCTTGAACCCCCTTAGAAGAGGTGCTGAACTTACTCAAATATTCAATGGCCTTGGCAGTAGAGTCCATTTTTAAATAACAACTTCCGGCGTAAAAATAGGCCAGATTAGCAGCCTTGGTTCCACTATGACGACTGATGATACCTATAAAGCCAAGATTTTGACCATCTCCGTTCAAGGCCAGACGGACGGAATCTTTTCTGAAGTATTCTTCGGCACGAAACATAGCGACAGTCGCTTTCTCTTCGCGAGGCTCTACAAAGAGCGGAATGTATAAAGTAAAGTAGAAGAGAACTCCTAAAAGAATCAGTAGCACCGCCGATCCAACAAGGGCCAGCTTCTTACCATTGGCGGCCATGAACCCACCTGCCGAACCGGAAGCTGACTGCTTAGAAGGGGCACTTGTTTGATTTTTCTTTTCTGACATATCGTTTGAATTTAGGATATCAATATCAATCTGTAATAAAAGGATAATTAGGGTCTACATAGACGTCTTTAAGCACTTCGTCCTCTGCTGGCCAGGGGCTTTCTTCGGCAAAGGTCACGGATGCGGCTACCATGGTATCTACACGTTGGTTGATACTTTCTATCTCGGACTCTGTGGCGAATTTGTTTTCGTATATCGTCTGCAGCACTTGTTGGATGGGATCTTTACCACGATAATCATCCACCTCTTCTTTACTGCGATATTTTTGTGGGTCACTAATGGAGTGCCCCTTGTAACGATAGGTTTTTATTTCGATCAAGGTCGGCCCCCCTTTTTCGCGTGCCCGGTTAACGGCCCGGCTGATGCCGTTATGTACGGCTTCGGCACTCATACCATCGATCGTATCGGCAGGCATTTCGTAGGCATCGGCCAATTTATAAATGTCGACCACATTAGAAGTACGCTGAATGGACGTACCCATGGCGTAATTGTTATTCTCGCAAATAAAGACGACCGGTAATTTCCACAGCATGGCCAGGTTGAAGGTCTCATGCAGCATTCCCTGACGGGCGGCTCCATCACCAAAAAAGGTCAGGACCACGTTTTCGCTATTCCGATATTGCTCGGCGAAGGCCAATCCCGCTCCGGTACCGATCTGGGCGCCGACAATACCATGACCACCGTAAAAATTATTTTCCTTGCTGAAAAAGTGCATACTGCCCCCCTTTCCCTTTGCACAACCAGTAGCCTTGCCATAAAGCTCGGCCATGCAACTATTGACCGTTACCCCCTTGGCAATGGCCAATCCATGGTCACGGTAGGCGGTGATAAAGAGGTCCTCGGGACGGGTAGCGGTCATACAACCGGCGGCAATGGCTTCTTGTCCAACATAGGCATGGAAAAAGCCACGGATCTTACCCTCCATTTTGTACTTCTCCTCCGCCATTAGCTCAAACTGGCGGATCAGCTGCATTAATTCGTACCAGTACAGATAGGTTTCTTTCGAAAATTTCGCTGTCAAGGGTATCAATTTTGAGTCGCAAAAATAAGGGAAAGAGCCCATATTAGGTAAATTGCGCTCCAGCATGTTCCGGTTACAGAAAATCAGCCTTCTTCAGTTCAAAAACTACACAAAATTCAGCGTCAATTTTGACCAGCCCATCGTGGGCATATGTGGGGCCAACGGGGTGGGTAAAACCTCTCTACTCGATGCGATCCACTACCTGGGGTTCACCAAAAGCTACTTTTTGCGAAACGATCAACAACTGGTCCGTACCGGGAGCGAGGGTTTCCGGATCGAGGGCGAAATGCAAAAAGGGCAAGAGACCACTACCCTCACCTGCATCTTGCGAGAAACAGGAAAAAAGGAATTTTTACTAGATGGGGTGGCTTACGAAAAGATGTCTCTACATATTGGAAAATTCCCGATAGTGGTGATTGCGCCGGACGATGTGGTTCTAATTACCGGAGAAAGCAAGGAGCGAAGGAGTTTTATTGATCAACTTCTATCGCAACTTAACCCTGCGTATTTGCAGTCGTTGATCCAGTACAATCGGATCTTACAGCAACGAAATGCCTTTCTCAAAGAAATGGCGGTTTCGCCTGGACAGGACCTCTCTTTATTGGAAGTTTATGACGAACAACTGGGGATGCAGGGGCAGTTACTATTTGATATTCGAACAAAATTTTTACAAGAATATATACCCCTGGTGGAATCGGAATATAGAACAATAGCGGCGCCATACGATAAGCAAGAAGCAGAGGCGGTCTCCATTACTTATCAAAGTAATCTGCAACAATGCAGCATGCTGAACTTGCTTAGGCAAACCCGAGCGGCCGATATCGCCGCCCAACGCACTACTCGGGGCATCCACCGCGATGAATTACTCTTTACCCTGTTAGAGCAACCCTTTAGACAGGTCGCCTCCCAAGGACAACGAAAAAGTCTCTTATTCGCTCTCAAATTGGCGGCCATGCATTTGTTAAGAGAGCATAACGGCTTCTCTCCCCTATTGCTACTCGATGATGTTTTTGAAAAACTAGACGATAGACGTATCGAGAATTTATTAAAGAGAGTCTGTGAACGGGCAGCGAGTCAGATTTTTATTACGGACACCAGTGCGCAGCGGTTGGAGAAGCAATTGAGTGCCCTGGGTTTACCTTTTCAACTGGTCACACTATAAAGGATCCGTATCTTTACCGAATGGGACTTTATTCAATGGGCGAAGCACTTCAGGCGTTTTTGAACGAGAGTCGTATCAAGGGCGATGTACAGGCCTTTCAGATAAAGGAAGCTTGGGAATCGATCATGGGAAAGACCGTTGCCCGCTACACCGATACCATCAAGATCTTTGGAGATCGCCTTATCGTATCTACATCGGTCGGCCCGTTAAAAAATGAACTTCGCTTTCAAAAAGAATCGATCATTAAAAGAGTAAATGAGGCCATGGGAGCCGAGATCGTAAAAGAGGTTATCATTCAATAATTCGTTCCCGTACGTGATGACTCTCCGTGTCGAACTACAGTAATATCAAAGCGAATACTGCATAATTGATGATATCCTGGTAATTGGCATCGATACCCTCACTGATCAGCGTCTTGCCATTATTATCGAGTATTTGACGAATACGCTGAAGCTTCATCAAGATCAGATCGACAAAGCTTTCTTGACTCATGCTGCGCCAAGCTTCGCCATAGTCATGATTCTTATCTTGCATCAACGTCTTGGTCTTTTGGATCTCTTGATCATAGAGCTGCTCCAGTAAGGGCAATGGCAGGTCTTGCTCCTCACCCTCGGGCAATTGCAGTTGCAATAAGCCGATCACGGCATAGTTGATGATCCCTTTAAATTCTGCTGCGACCCCCTCTTCGATCTTCTGCTTACCTTTTTGTTGAATCGTTCGTATACGTTGCGCCTTAATGAAAATTTGGTCGACGATCGAGATGGTGCGCAGAACACGCCAGGCCGTACCATAGTCAGTCGCTTTTTTCAAAAAGATATCCTTACACGCCTGTATTGTTTTATCGTATTGCTGAGATGTTGTAGCCATATCGAAAACTGCTTTCTTACCTTTGCCCCAAAAGTAACAAACGGAATTGAATGTTTACGCTTCGCAATAAGGAACGTACTCTCTGTGTTGATAAGCCCTTGGTGATGGGGGTCCTCAATAGCACCCCCGATTCTTTTTACAAGGACAGTCGATTTATGCAAACCGAACAGCTGGTACGACAAGCAGCGCAAATGCTGGAACAAGGCGCCGCTTTGTTGGATATTGGGGGGCAAAGCACCCGTCCTGGAAGCGATCGGGTATCAGCCGAAGAAGAATGGAATCGCATCAAAAATGCTATCAGCGAACTGACCAGACGATTTCCCCAAGCCTTCCTCTCTGTGGACACGTATCATGGCGAAGTAGCCCGCAGGGCCCTAGAGGCAGGTGTTTTTATGATCAATGACATTTCTGCGGGAGAAATGGATCCCACCATGATTGGTGTCGTAGCGGCTGCCCAAGCACCCTATGTTATTATGCATATGCGTGGTAACCCAACTACGATGCAAGAAAATACCCACTACCAGCAGGTTACCAAAGAGGTAGTACACTATTTACAAACCCGGGTGACAGATTGTGTACAAGCCGGGATTTCGGACATTGTGATTGATCCGGGTATCGGATTTTCCAAAACGATCGATCAAAATTTTCAGCTTCTCTCTGAGTTGGAACAATTCTCTGTTATAAAGCGACCCCTATTGCTAGGCGTTTCCAGAAAATCATTCATTTACAAAACGCTGGGTATTACTCCGGAGCAGGCATTGAATGGAAGCACCTTTATGCATGCCATCGGACTGCAAAAGGGTGCTCTATTATTACGCGTTCATGATGTAAAAGAAGCCGTCGAAGCCGTACGGCTCCATGAGAAATTACACTAAACGGCTTAC
>JBIIHS010000104.1:0-6286 GCA_044235515.1 Chitinophagaceae bacterium
TTTTGAAACAAGATGATCTGTCGACCGGCCTCTAGCACACGCTCCATCGCTTGGACCAGAGCGGGTGTTAGAAACCCGCCTACCCTTTTTTTGACAGGGACAGCCCGCGTATCGATCACACGAAGAGGAGGGAGCGTCACAGGAGCAAATCGCTCCAATAAGGTAACATGCCCGAATTTTCCTGTTAAGGCCTGGTGATAGGTCTCTATCGAGGGTGTTGCACTCCCTAATAGCACCTTGGCCTTGACCAAACTGGCTAAATAGATAGCAGCATCTCTTCCATGATAACGAGGCGATGGTTCTTGTTGTTTAAAAGAGGGATCATGCTCTTCGTCACAAATGATCAAGCCAAGCTGTTTAAATGGAAGAAAAACCGCCGATCGAGCCCCTAACAAAACCTTTAACTGGCCCGAAGCCACTTTTTGCCAGAGCTCGGCTCTTTCTTGCTGCGAAAATTTTGAATGATACACCCCTACTTGGCCACCAAAGCAATGTTGCAGTCTGCGGACGATCTGAGCGGTTAACGCAATCTCTGGCAGCATGTATAAAACCTGCTCGCCGCGCAGTAAGGCCTCACTGATCAGCTGAATGTAAACATGCGTTTTTCCACTGGCGGTAACACCATGCAATAAACAGACCATTTGCTGCTGCCAAGAGGACTTGATCTGCTCAAATGCTCTTTGCTGTGAAACATTCAATTCAAAATCGATAGCATGTATACTGGGCGCATAATGCAGTCGGTCTACTTGTTTATTGTAAATAACTAAGATCCCTTTTTCAAGCAAGGCCTTTAGTAGGGCCGCTGTAGCCCCTGTACGTTTAAGCAAAATGGATACCGCCACCTCACCAGTGGATTGGTGACATTCAAGATAGGTCATCAGCAACGCTAACTGGCGAGGAGCCCCCTTCCAATTATCCAACAACTCGTTGAGCGTTGGCGAGGACTTGTACTTGTCGTGAAGCGAAACGTATCGTTCAACTTTGGGCTGAACGGCTGTAAGAGCATCTGTTTGAACCGTGCGAAATGGTGCTGGTATGGCGGCAGCCATAATTTCTCCTTCGGAGCAGAGATAATAGGCCGCCATCCATTCCCACAAACGCAACATTTCAATCGTAACAAAGGGCGCCTCATCCAACAGCCGAAGGATCTCCTTGACCCGAACACCTGCAGGAACCTCGGTAGACAAGGACCGCACTATACCCCAGTACTTCTTGTTCTTACCGAGGTTAACCTCTACCCGGTGGCCGGGCCGTAAGCGATCTTGTATAGAGAAGGGAACCGACCAGGTATAATTTTGGGGAAGGGCCGTTGGCAAAATTACCACCGCATACAAACTGCTATGATTATCCACGCTAGCCATCAACGCACTAATGTAACAAGAATTCAGTTCTTAGAAGATGACTTTACCCATGGAGCTTTATAGTCGAGCAATTTTTGTTGCATCACCCCATACACTTCTTCCCGAAGGCGGGCTACCTCCTCTACGCGGTATCCCTCTACTGATATTTCTTCCAGAAAGACCGCCCGACTGATACCGGGCGTCAGGGAGGCGAGCCGACTATAGTGCATACGATCAAAGCCGTCCAAAAACAAGATAGGCTTGATCGGGGTGCCGGTCTCCAAGGCGACCCGAAAGGCCCCGTCATAAAAAGACTTCAAGGGCTCATCGCCCATATTGAACGTGCCCTCCGGAAAAACAAAGACTGAAATCTTCTTTCGCAGCAATGCCTTGAGCCGATTTACACTGGCCGCCCGATTGGCCGGATCGCTACGATCTACCGTTACAGTCGCATGCCGATAAATAAACCCAAACACGGGAAGAGCCGAAGTCTCTGCCCTGGCCAGGGGTCTAAAATGCTGTCTGATAGATTTAACTAGCATAACGGCATCGATATACGATATGTGATTGGCTACAAAAATGTAAGGACGATTGGGATCATGAGGAACCTCGAGCGTAGTGCGGTGTCGCATTCCGATCAATAGCATCCAGGCGTCGGCCCAAAACGTGCAGAGCCGAATGGCCCGATTACCTCCGGCAATGGGTCCGCCCCAAGATGAAAGTAAAAAAAGAGGGAGTAAAAGGAGCATGAGTACGACAAACACCAACAGGGCATACAAATTGTAAACAAACAACAGCGATCTTTTCATAGGAGAGTGCGAACACCGTAAAGGTACAGTTAAACGAATATCTAAGCGATATACTTTACTTTTGCACCATGTCTGCGATCCGCTCGGTGGCTTTTCATACCCTTGGCTGTAAACTGAACTACTCGGAAACCTCCTCGTTGGGCCGCATGCTCGAAAAGGAGGGCTTTGAGAAAAAAGAGTTCGATCAGGAGGCGGATGTATATGTCATCAACACTTGCTCTGTAACCGACAATGCCGACAAAGAGTGTCGTCAACTGGTCAGAAGGATACAACGACGTGCTCCGGAAAGCTATGTGGTCATTACCGGTTGCTATGCCCAACTCAAACCAGCGGAGATCGCCTCTATCCCAGGGGTAGATCTGGTGTTGGGTGCTGCAGATAAATTCAACCTACCCCTACACCTGAAAAACTTACCCCAACAACAAGGGGTAAAAATTTGCAGTTGCGATATCGACGACGTAAATAGTTTTACGGCATCTTGGTCTTCGCAAGACCGAACCCGCAGTTTTTTAAAAGTGCAAGACGGCTGTGATTACAATTGTTCCTTTTGTACCATTCCCTTGGCCAGAGGGAAAAGCCGAAGCGATAGTATTGCTAATGTAGTGGCAAACGTAAAAGAGCTGGCGGCAGCCCAGACAAAAGAAATCGTTCTAACCGGTGTCAACCTGGGAGATTTTGGTTCGGCAGGAGAAAATTTTTACCAGTTGATCCAACAGCTAGACGAGATCGAAGGGATCGAGCGCTTCCGGATTTCATCGATTGAACCGAACTTATTAACAAAAGAGATCATTTCGTTTGTTGCCAAAAGCAAGCGATTTATGCCTCACTTTCATATTCCCCTGCAAAGTGGAAGCAATCGGATACTGGGACTCATGCAAAGAAGATATAAGCGTGAACTCTACTCCCAGCGCGTCGAGTGGATCAAAGAGCTAATGCCACACGCAGCGATAGGAGCCGATGTGATCGTGGGCTTTCCCGGGGAGACTAACGAAGATTTTTCCGAAACGTACTCTTTCCTACATGCACTGCCCATTACCTACTTGCATGTGTTCACCTACTCCGAGCGTGAAAACACAAAAGCCCTTGGCTTGGCTGGTGCCGTACCCGTACCGGTCCGTCAGCAACGGAACAAGGAGCTGCGCACCCTCTCTTTTGTAAAAACCAAACAATTTACGGCCCCTTTTCACGAAACGACCCGACCGGTGCTATTTGAAAAGGCCGATAAGGAAGGGCTGATGGAGGGCTATACCGATAATTATATTCGGGTGCAAACGCCATACCGGGCCGAATGGGTGAACAAGATCGTGGACTGGACAATTTAGAATTTTACCTACTTTCGCCCTCCCGGAACGTTAGCTCAGTTGGTTTAGAGCACTACTTTGACAGAGTAGGGGTCACTGGTTCGAGTCCAGTACGTTCCACCAATCCCACTTTTTATAAGATAAATCTCTTGCCCGTGCAAAAATCTCTTCGTTTGCTTCTTATTTTTTGGCTTCTCAGCATAAGTGCCAACAAGCTGTGGGCACAAGGAAGACAAGATCCCTATCCGGGCTGCAGCAGCATCTTGATCGAAACCCGAATGTCTGGAGCTGCCGCTTTTGGAAGTTGGAGTCGTCATATAGAAAGTCAGGGTCTAAGACTGGATCGCACCGATCCTACCCTACTTCAATTAAATACACTCCCGGTCTCCATCAAAAAGATGAATTGCGAATATTTTATTGAAAGTAAGGTTACGGACAATGGCACCATTTTGGTACAGCTCAATTGGAGAACGCTCACGACCGACAGCACTACGAATCGGCCTCCATCCTTTCAGAAATGGACCTATGCTGCCGAAAAAAAATCCGTAGCCTTTACATTGTATAACGAGATCATGCGCGTGGTCGACACCTACGGAAACTACTTGATCTGGTATTCACGCTAAAAGCGATATCACTACATTAAAAAAGGGTTGCAATAATGCAACCCTTTGATTTTCAGTGGGAGCTGACGGGATCGAACCGCCGACCCTCTGCTTGTAAGGCAGATGCTCTAAACCAGCTGAGCTAAGCTCCCTTTTTGCGGATGGCAAAGATAAGGCCGGGCGTTGAATTGAACAAAGCTTTTTAAGAAATGACGATCGAACTACTTTTGTGGTATGATAGCCTATCAGAAAGATACAAATACGCACTCCCTTCAAGAAGAGGATATCGCGGTGCTGACCGATCTGACACCAACCAGTCAACTGATCGTCTGGAACGATGATGTCAATACATTCGACTGGGTTATTACCACCCTGATAGAGATCTGCGGACATACGCAAGAGCAAGCCGAACAATGCGCATACCTGATACACTGCAAAGGAAAATACGCAGTAAAAAAAGGGGAATTCGATCATCTTAAACCCCTGTGTGATGCTATTTTGGATCGAGGCATCAATGCCACGATCGAAGCCAATGTAGCCTGATTGTCATTAAGACAAAACCGGGTATTTTTGTGCCCCATGGAATTGACCAAGAATTTTGAACACGGATCGGCGGAAACCAAATGGTATCGACACTGGATCGAGAAGGGCTACTTTCACTCCGAACCAGACCAGCGCGAACCCTACACCGTGGTCATTCCACCTCCTAATGTAACCGGCGTGCTCCACATGGGACATTGCCTGAACAACACTATCCAAGATATACTGGTTAGACGGGCCAGAATGCAGGGAAAAAATGCTTGCTGGGTACCCGGTACCGACCATGCTTCGATCGCTACCGAGGCCAAGGTCGTGCAGTTGCTGAGAGAAAAAGGGATCGCAAAGTCTTCCCTTAGCCGTGATGAATTCCTATCTTATGCCTGGGAGTGGAAGAACAAGTACGGAGGCATCATTTTAGAGCAGCTAAAAAAAATGGGATGTAGTCTCGATTGGGAACGCACTCATTTTACCATGGATCCGGCTTATTACGAGGCCGTGATCAATGTCTTTATCGATCTATACAAAAAAGGATATATCTACCGGGGCAAACGAATGATCAATTGGGATCCCCGCGCAAAAACCGCCCTCAGCGACGAAGAGGTTATCCGCAAGCAAACACAACAAACTCTTTACCACCTCCGCTATTACTTGGAAGGAGGCGATAATGAGTATATCGTTGTTGCTACCGTAAGGCCAGAGACCATTATGGGCGACACGGCCATCTGTGTACATCCCGATGATCCCCGTTATCAATCTTTGCAGGGACGATACGCCTTTGTACCGCTGATCAACCGTCGCATTCGCATTATTGCCGACGAATACGTAAGCATGGACTTTGGTACAGGTGCACTGAAGGTTACCCCGGCGCACGACAGTAACGACTACCAGCTTGGACAAAAGCATGGGTTGGAGGTAATTGATGTCTTTAACGATGATGGGACGCTTAGCCAGGAGGCCGGGCTATATGTCGGCAAAGACCGTTTCGAGGTCAGAAAGTTAATCGCCAAGGAGCTGGAAGAAAAAGGATTCCTTGAAAAAACAGAGACCTATAGCAGTGAGGTAGGATACAGTGAGCGTACCGATGTGGTCGTTGAGCCTCGTCTTTCGTTGCAATGGTGGGTCGATATGAAGAAGATCAGTGAACCGGCCTTGCGAGCCGTTGCGGACGAGGAAATCAAATTTTATCCTGGCAAATTCAAGAATCTTTATCGCCACTGGATGGAGAATATCAAAGATTGGTGCATCTCCCGACAACTTTGGTGGGGGCATCGCATTCCCGCCTGGTACGATGAGCAGGGTAATGTAGTGGTAGCCGCCAACGCAAAAGACGCGGAGGAAAACTATCAAAAGACATACGGTAAAGCGCCCATCACTCCCTTGCGACAAGACGAAGATTGCCTTGACACTTGGTTCTCTTCTTGGCTGTGGCCATTCGAAGTATTCAAAGGATATAGCCAACCGCATAATAAGGAGATCCAGTACTACTACCCTACCAATACCTTGGTAACAGCCCCTGAGATCATCTTCTTTTGGGTCGCTCGTATGATCATGGCGGGTTGTGAATTTCGACAGCAGATCCCTTTTAAGCAAGTATATTTTACTGGCATCGTCCGAGACAAGCAAGGCCGAAAAATGAGCAAAAGCTTAGGCAACTCGCCCGATCTGCTCGCCCTGATCGATCAGTATGGTGCCGA
>JBIIHS010000159.1:0-4048 GCA_044235515.1 Chitinophagaceae bacterium
ACCTGTAAGTGGGGTAGCGTTATCGCTGTTTAGTAGTTGACAGGACATTTTAGCCGGCGATCTCCTTGCGGAAACAGTCGTTTGCCAATATGAATGGTTTGGCTAAAGAAGGCATCATTTTCGGCAGGATTGCCACGGGGAAAATCCGTTTGGTAGGGGGCCAGCCCTCCGAGATCGTATTTGCCTTGGTAGTAAAGACGTTTAGCGCGTGTAGCATCAGCCGGTGACAGATAGGTATCGAAGGTGGCTGGATCTACATAAAATGAGGCACTGACATTGTCTACCTGATCGGTAAATAGTTTTCTGTACAAGAGCTCTACTCCTATGTAGAGAGAGGAATTGATATAGTATTTGATGCCTAGTCCTGAGTTGATATTAAATTGAGTTAGACGGTAGGGCTTACTCTGCGGGTACTCAGCAAAGCCTTGTCCTTCTAGTCGCAAGGGTCGAAGGGGTATCCAGCTTCCGTCTACATCTTGTGCTTTGGGGTTAAAGTGAAAAAGGCCCGCTCCTACGATTCCGTAAGGTTGAATATGATCTAGCAAGGATCCCTCCCGGGCCGGTATCAATTGTAAGGGATACAGGGCCAGGGCTACATAATATTCTTGTGTGCCCGACCGAAAGTGAAGATTACGGTTGTAACGAAAAATATCATTGACAGACTGGGTTGGAGAGTGTACATCATTGCCAGAAACAATACCAAATTGAGCTGCGGCGCGAATGCTAAACCAGTTGAGAGGATGTGTATTCAAATACAATCCTATGCTGGGTCTTGTTTCTTGCAGATCGATGTCTTTTACAAAGGCCGATCCGGCTCCTACGCTTCCCCCCAGGTCGCCTAAAAAAAATTGTGGACCTATGCTGGTTCCGATCTCCATTTTTTTAAGCCAACTATTATTCGTTGGCTGCGAAAATGCCAGTATCGAAAAAAAGCAAGCCGAGGTAATTGTCAGGGCTTTTAACAAATGATTTAGAAAACTTTTAGGGGATCTCAATTCAGGGCTTTTATAAAGAACGAGATCCCTAAAAAAAAATTGCGCGGTTTTTCCAGATCAATAATAATAGCCAAAAATGATGTTCATTTCATCTTGACTGGTAAGCCCAAAAGAAACAGGTTGGGAGGTATTGTTAAAGTACGTAACCTCCGAGGTCAATCCTTCGCCGGTTTGTAACACAATTGGAGTGGCAAAGGGAAGGACCAGGGGATGTTCCCAGCTGGTATTCGTGTAGACCACTTCGCCATGCCGTGGACCTCCAAAGATCTTGATGACAAATCGTTCACCGAGTTTATGAAAATGAGAGGTAAGCATGACCACGCGCGTGGTTGTGGTAAAGGTGAAATTCTTTGTAAATGTTCTTCTGGTGTTGGCTGGTATCGAGATATCAAAATTATTCAGGTCTAGTGTTTTGGCTTCGAACTGAACAGCGGCCCGGGGCACTGTATAAAAGTTGATATAATTTTGTCCGCTAAGGATAAAGTTGGTTCGGTTAAAATAGTGTGCATTGAGATCGATCGGGGTTGCCGGGGCCATTTTTATGGCTACGCCGGTAGGCAAGGTAATATCTGTATTAACATCGGTGCCGCCCCCCATAAAAACATGATTTTGCATTTCGAGCAGGGTCGAAGAATTTAGAACGCCCGTTGCCGGATCACGTAGATCGCGTAGTATGTTGACAGCCGGTAAGAGCGTTGTATTTCTAAAGCCGTACACTACAAAGTGGTGGCTGTTGTTGCCGCCGCGCATTTGTAAACGATTTACAAATACCGTATCGGAATTTGGGCTGTTCTTACGCACGAATACTTCGCGCTCAAAATTCTTGGGAATCTCAAAGGGGCTGATCGTCATTTGAAATCCTGTTCCCGCAGCGGGTGGAGTAAGGGGTTGTACTTCGGCCTGACAGGGCGTATTATCCTTTAATAATGCATCGTCGACATCGGAGCTGGTCTTACTGGCCCCTTTGTCGATCCATTGTTTTATAAATTCTACCTGTCCCTTACTGAGCACTTGTCCTCCCAGGGGCATAGGAGCGCCTATATTGCCAAGGGTGGGGTGATGGCCAGTTTCGCATGTAATCTTATGGTATAAAAAGCTCAAATCAGCAGCTCCCGGTTTTACCAGCTTTAACCCATACAAAGAGGCCGCTGCGTTTTGTGGAGTTTGGTTAATAAGTTCATCCCAAGACTGCCCCTCGGTAAGGATCAATTTGTGTTGATTATAGGTGGCATCGGCGGTGCTGGCATGACAGCCCGAAACGGCACAGGTAGGAGTAAAAATCTCCTCTTGTATCAATTCGAGATCAGGTCGACCTTCGTTTTTTTTCGTGCAACTAAAAAGGCTAATTCCGATAGTGGCCCCCAAGGCCATAAAAAAAACTGATCTACTGAACTTCATGTATTAAAGTTAGTAAATCAGTTTTTAAAGGAGATCCAATTCTTATTGAAGCCGCTCGAATTCTTTTTTGATCAAAGCGAATTCTTGTTCTAAAACCGCAATGGCCCCGGTCTTGGAGGGCGAAAAAGGTTCCAGGGCAGTGCAAAGAGCAATATACACATCCGAGAGTCTGCGGCGGTATTTGAATTCGTCGAAGAAGACGGTCTTACGGTTGGTCTCAATGATCTCTTTACGCAAGCTATCCAGTTGTTGATACTTGGTTTCTTGCGCGGCTGTTCGTGATTCGATCTTCTTTAGCTCGGCCATTCGTTTATTGAGGGAATCTACCAGGTAGTAGAGGTCTTCCTGAACTTTAAAGAGACGCATGGTCTGTGCAAAGAGAAGATCGAGTTTTGCCTTTGTAAATCCGCTAGCAGGATTTTCGAGTAGCTGAAAAGGTTGCTCGAACTTTTTATCGCCGATGCTGATCACGGCTTTATAGTTGCCAAGGGGTGCGCGTGGACCAATTACAGAAGCGAAAAGGACGGGTGATCCTGCCGTGAACCCTCCTGTGGCCACCTTACACGGATTTTGGTCGAGCGTCCAGTATACCTTGTTAAGTCCTTTAGCGGTGCTGCCGTTAAGATCTTTGATCTTATTGCCCTTGCTGTCGTAGATGATAATTTTTACGGCTTGCGAAGAGCGCTCTTTAAGATAGTATTCAAAAGTTGGCAAATTGGCCTTACTGCCGGTAGTCCATCCTTCTAAATTACCATAGCCCGAAGGGGTTTGTGGCGAAACATCGTATACAAAAGATTTTACAGGATAAAATATCACCTCTTTGGTAAGGTCCGATGTTGCCAAGGCGCGTAGAGAAGAGAGGTTATCTAGGACATAAATACCCCGGCCGTGTGTGGCAATGGCCAGATCGCCACTGGCTGAGATCTTTAGATCGCGCACCAACGCGAACCAGGGCAGGTTCTGGTACTTACTGCGCATCCAGTTGGCACCGCCATCCAGCGAAATAAAGAGTCCCATTTCGGTACCCAAGAAAAGTAGTTCAGCATTTTGCGGATCTTGACGGATCACGTGCGCAAAGCCTGTCCATTCGGTAGACTGCAGACGCTTCCATGTTTTTCCGGCATCGTTAGTTACAACCAGATAGGTTTTGTGATCGCCGTACATATGATTTTCGAGCGTTACAAATACCTGGTTGGTCTTTATTGCAGACACTTCGATGCAAGAGATCCAGGCGCTCTTGGGAATTCCGGTGGCCCAGACACGCTCCGATAAGTTTGTCCAGGATTTCCCGCCGTTATTGGTGTATTGCAGATTGCCATCGTCGGTTCCAACCCAGATGATGTCCTCATTGCGGGGATCTTGTGCGAGTGTAAAAATAGTACAGTGATTTTCGGCACTGGTATTATCGCCCGTTACGCCACCACTTTTTTCCGTTTTTTGTTTGGCTTTATCGTTGGTGGTAAGGTCTGGCGAGATCTTTGTCCAGTTGGTTCCTTCATCTGTGGAGCGGTATAAGAACTGGTTTGCTGTATACAGATTATAGCTGCCCGGCTTTTTTGTACTCATGGCCGTTACAATGGGGGTATTCCAATTCCAGCGATGCAGTTCCTCTCCGGGATTACGCTGGGGTTTGATACCGGTAGAGAGTCCTGTTC
>JBIIHS010000105.1:0-6141 GCA_044235515.1 Chitinophagaceae bacterium
GATGGCGGAGGTGATCGAGATAGGGGGTGTGATGATCCCATCGGCCAGCAGTGAGGCACCACCGACCATGGCGGGTAGCACCAACCATTTTTTTCGGCGCCTGACCAGTGCGTATAAGGCAAAGGTCCCGCCTTCTCCCCGGTTATCGGCCCGCAGGACCATCAATACGTACTTAAGTGTGGTTTGCAGGGTTAGGGTCCAGATGATACAAGAGAGAGTTCCTAAAATAAGATCTTGTGTAATAACCCGATCGGTGATAATGGCGTTATAAACGTAGAGGGGAGAGGTGCCGATATCTCCGTAAATGATGCCCAGGGCAATCAATAGTCCGGCACCGGTTACCTTAGTGGTCGAAACTTTCACCCGACAAAGGTATAGGCAAAAAATGTTAAATTTTATTATTGTTGTTCAAGCCCCTAAACCGTACAATCGTTCTTACGTTTATTGAATACCTTTATGCCCATGACAAGGTTTTTTTTGGTGGTGCTTTTTTTGTTGTTCCTGGTGAACATTCCTATCTCCCTGCCGGCGCAGCGGATCGTCTATTCCGATCCCGAAAAGGAGGATACCCGTCGGCTCAATTATGAGATCATTGGAAAGGTGGGGGGTAATTTTTTGATCTTTAAGAATAATCGAGCCCGCAGCTGGATCTCGGTCTTGGACGACGAAATGCAACCGCTGGGTCGCGAAGAGCTGGGCTATATGCCCTCCAATGAACGAACTATCAATGTCGATTTTTTCCCTTACGCCGATTTTGCTTGGATGATCTACCAGTATCAACGTCGGAATGTGATCTATTGTATGGCTGCACAACTCGACGGTAATGGACGACGCACCGGCGAACTGTTGGAGCTGGACACCACTCATCTCAATTTTACCTCGGATAATAAGCTCTATGCGGTGGTGAGCAGCGAGGACCGAAAGCGGATCGCCTTATTCAAGATCAATAGCAGCGACCGAGATACGTACAAGATGACCAAATTACTCTTCAATGATAAGCTGAGTTTGCTGGGCCGGACCGAAGTGCTGATCCCGATGTCTGACCGCGGCGATCAATTGGGCGATTTTGCCCTCGATAATCAAGGTGATCTTCTCTTTAGCCGGTTTTTGAGGGGCAATAATGACAATGTTACCAAGGCCTCGATGTTGATCTTGCCTGCAACGTCCTCTTCTTTGCAAGAGGTTTCTCTTCCGGTGAGCGAAAAGGGGCCTTTTTTGGATGAACTCAAGGTCAAGGTCGACAACCTGAATCAGCGCTATATCCTTACTTCTTTGTACAGCGACGAAAGAAAATCGGGCATCGATGGCTGTTTCTTTTATGTGTGGGATAAGCAATCTCGTCAGCCCCTTGTCAATAGCTTGCATGAATTCACCGACGAGCTCCGGCAAGAAGCCAAAGGAAACGCCACTACCCGGACGGCTTTTAATGATTTTTTTATTCGGCAGATCATCGTAAAGAGAGATGGCGGCTTTATTATTGGTAGTGAGGCCTATTATACCACCTCCAGGGCCAACAGCTGGAATCGCTACGATTATATTTATGGGTCGCCTTTTATGGGCTTCAATAATTTTTACTATAGTTCTCCTTACTATAACCGGTATTGGTGGGGGTCTTCACCAGCATTCGGGTGGGGGTCGCCCGTTGGACGCACCAACACTGCCGTACGGTATCATGCCGACAATATTATGGTGCAGTCCTTCGATCCTGGTGGGCAACTCCAATGGAGTCGGGTGGTCTCTAAAACACAGTTCGATGATGAGGCCGACGATCTGCTATCTTTTTCTATGATGGTATTGGGTGGCGAACTGCACCTCCTATATAACCAGCAAGATCGCCGCGACAAGCTGCTCAATGATTTCACCTTGCAACCCGGTGGAGAGATGACTCGAAACACCGATCTGAAAAATCTGGAGAAAGGACATCAATTCTTGCCAAAGCGCGGAAAACAGGTCAGTTCTCGTCAACTGATCATACCGACTGTATATCGGAGTTATATTTGCTTTGCCAAAGTGGAGTATAACTAAACCCATTCGCTGTTTTGATAGCTGTTTTTTTAAAGAGGAGTCCACTCAATGTGCTGCTGCTACTGCTCTTTGCCGTAGTGGTCAAGATCCCCCTTTTTACAGCGCCCCGACTCCCTGTTCCTGATCCGCAGGATGGGGAACTCTATCGCTCGCTGCTTGAGGGGTTACGACAAACAGGAGTGGGCACCCCTTTGTTTTTTTCTTGCTTGTCTTTTTCTTTCTTGTTCGTGCAGGCGCTGCTGCTGAACTTCTTTTTCAGTAAGCACAAATTACTCAACCAGGCAACGGATCTGCCAGGGATGAGTTACCTGCTACTTACTTCGTTGTTTCCTCAATGGAGTTATTGGAGCACACCCTTGTTCATGAATATGGCGGTGCTGTATTTACTGTTCTTGCTCTTTAAGCTCTACGGTCAATCAGAGGCGCGATCGGTCTTATTCAATACGGGATTTCTTATTGGTGCAACCAGTTTTTTCTATCCTCCTTTTTTAGTGCTGATCCTTTGGGTGCTTCCTGCCGTGGCTATTATGCGTCCTTTTAAACTGCAGGAGTGGATGCTTGCAATAGTGGGTTTACTTAGTCCTTTCTATTTTTATGGGATCTGGCTTTTTTGGAACGACCGCTGGCCGCTGCAACCCTTCTTGGTCTTTACCAACTGGGTTCTGCCCTCTTTACGGGAAATGGCTTTCTGGAAGGCAGGTGCCTTTTTTCTTCTGCTTTTACCCTTGTTAGCCGGCTTGTATCAGGTACAGGATAATACCCGCAAAATGCTCATACAGGTTAGACGGGGTTGGACGGTATTATTCTTTTTGCTCTTGGTAACAGCCCTAATGGCCCTCTTTCAAGAGGGGGCCTCAACGGGTTGGATGTTATGGTTGATCCCCTTGGTATTTTATCATGCTTGTTTTTACCTACTGACCAGTTTCAGGGTCATACCACTACTCTTTTTTTGGCTTACTTTTTTTTATCTGCTGGTCGGACAGTTCTCCGGTACAGGCTGGAAAATCTGATCTGGGCACTCCGCTACATTAGTTATCTTTGCTTCTCCAATTGACCCCCATGAAATTTGGTATTGTTGTTTTTCCCGGCTCTAATTGCGACCAGGATATGTATGATGCGCTGCACCATGAACTGAAGCAAGAGGTGCGCATGCTTTGGCACAAAGACCGAGACCTTAGCGCTTTTTCCGAAGAGGATTGTATCGTATTGCCCGGGGGCTTCTCTTATGGTGATTATCTTCGATGTGGTGCCATTGCCCGGTTTAGTCCCATGATGCAATCGGTAATTGAATTTGCCGGAAGGGGAGGAAAGGTCTTTGGTGTCTGCAATGGCTTTCAGATCTTGTGCGAATCTCAACTTTTACCGGGTGCCCTATTGCGAAATGCCCGCCAGCAGTTTGTCTGTAGCAATACCTTTATTCGTGATACGGCGGGGCGGATCTATACCATACCTGTAGCCCATGGAGAAGGTCGCTATCATGCCTCCGAAGCATTGCTGGATAGTCTGGAGGCCAATAATCAGATTTTATTTCGCTACTGCGAAGCCGACGGAACTGTCACACAGCAGGCCAGTCCCAATGGTTCCATCCGAAATATCGCTGGCATTTGTAATGCTACCCGCAATGTCTTTGGTATGATGCCCCATCCTGAGCGGGCTTGTGCCGCTGCGCTTGGCAATACCGACGGAAGAGCCATTATCACCGATCTGCTGATCGATTCCGTCTTGCAAAGCGTTTGATCGCGTAACAATACATAGTATGAAAAAATGGTTGATACTTTTTGCCGGTCTGTTGGTAGGTCAACTGAGTTGGTCACAGCTGCAGCCGGTCGTCTGGGCCTTTGGTGCTAAAAAAACAGCTGATCGAACCTATGAGATAGAGATCAAGGCCACCATTAAACCCGGCTGGCATCTTTTCTCACAGACGCAACCCGCCGATGCCATCGCTCTTCCTACAGTTTTTGTTGTCAATCCTAATCCGCTTTTGCTCAGAAAGGGATCACTTCGGGAGGTCGGCAAACTTGAAAAATATAAAGACAAAACGCTTGGGGTAACGGCTTATCAATATGCCGATCAAGTCCGCTTTGTTCAGACCGTCACTGTAAAAGCAAAAGCGAAGACCCTTTTTGCCGGGACGGTAGAATTTCAGACCTGTGATGACGAGAAATGTCTGCCCCCACAAAAGATCAATTTTTCCATTCCCCTTCAGTAGCGTTTTGCCCTATGTGCCGCCGCTTTATTCTCTATACGTTCTTTATATTTTTGCTGCCCGTTCTCTCGCGGGCGCAAGACACGGTATTTATACCCGAGTGGAGGGTCGAGGCCCAAAAGAAAGGAGAGGGGCAATACTTGCTGCGCTTCTCCACAGTGCTGAACGACGAATGGCAACTCTATGCGCCTGATCAGGTACTGCTCGATTTGCCGGTGGCGGTCTTGCAATTCGCCGATAGTGCCATCAAAACCGACAACAAGTTTACCTATCGTCCTGCGGCAAAGGTAGTATCGAGTGAATTATTTGGACAGCCCGTCTCCATACAGCAGGGTGCCATTGCATGGGAAGTGATGATCCGTATCGAAGGTCCGGTCCCGGCTCTTTTGTCGGGTCAATTGATGTATACCTACGGAAAGGAAGATGCCTTTTATCCTTCGAGTTCCTTTTCTTTTCAGGCATCATTAGAAGGTGGACAAGCGATCGGTTCGGCACCCATTGAGAAAATTTCGTCTGCCCCCCCGCTTACCGATTGCGGCGATACATCCCCGGAGCGTAAAAGTCTTTTACAACTATTTTTACTCGGTATCCTGGGCGGATTGATCGCTTTGTTGACGCCTTGCGTATTTCCAATGGTGCCCGTAACCGTTACGTATTTTACCAAGCGATCAGTAACAAGACAAGCGGGCATATTTCAGGCCCTACTTTATGGATTCTTTATCTTTTTGATCTATGTGCTGATCACGATCCCTTTTCATGTGGCCGGTAAAGCTATTAGTCCTGAGATCTTTAATAATATCTCTACCAATGTTTGGTTAAACCTGACCTTTTTTATTGTCTTTGTGGCTTTTGCACTTTCTTTCTTTGGGCTCTATGAAATCGGGTTGCCTGCTTCGCTGGCCAATCGCTCCGATGCACGAGCGGGTGTGGGGAATTTGGTCGGTATCTTTTTTATGGCCAGTACCCTGGCGATCGTTTCTTTTTCTTGCACCGGCCCTATCTTAGGAACCTTGTTGGTGGGGGTGGCCGAACAAGGGGCCTGGCCTCTGACAGTGGGCGCTGCCGGTTTTGGACTGGCCTTGGGATTACCATTTGCTCTGTTTGCGATGTTCCCACATTGGTTGCGGTCACTACCCCGCAGTGGGGGATGGATGACGGAGTTCAAAGTAATTTTAGGCTGCATCGAACTGGCGCTTGCCATCAAATTTTTATCGAATGCCGATTTGGTAGAGCAATGGGGATTCTTGAAGCGAGAAATATTCTTTGGCTTATGGGTAATGATAGGACTGGCTATGACACTTTACATCAGCGGGTGGCGACGCCCCGAGGTGCCGCCTGTCTCGCTTCAAAAAACACCCGTTCGCCTATCGCTCATGCTGTTGTTCGCCGGTCTTACACTTTACTTGGTGCCAGGCGTCACCAATACGCGGTGGGCCGATCGAACACTTATCAGTGGCTTTCCTCCGCCTCTCTCGTACAGTATTTATGCTAATAGGACTTCAGCGAATCAAAGCTGGCAGCCCTTGCATAATGATTATGCGCGTGCGATCCAGTTGTCTCGTGAGCAAAACAAACCGATTTTGATCGATTTTACCGGATGGGCTTGTGTCAATTGCCGACGTATGGAAGAGAAAGTGTGGACCGACCCCAGGGTGAGGCGTTTGATGCAAGAAGAATTTGTGGTATTGTCCTTGTATGTCGATGAGCGAACGCTCTTGCCCTTGCCTGCGCAACAACGTGTAACCATGCCGGATGGAAGTCAACGCAATCTGGTGACTGTGGGCGACAAGTGGTCGAATTTTCAGATCAATTATTTTGGGGCTACTTCTCAGCCACAATATGCCATGATCAATACCGATCAACGCATGCTGGCTCGTACAAAATTTTACACACCGGATGCCAGTGAGTTC
>JBIIHS010000007.1:0-19062 GCA_044235515.1 Chitinophagaceae bacterium
AACCAATTGCCCGAACAATTGTTACACCTCTATCTGAAATTCGTTAAATTACTTGTTATGAAAAGTGCTGTCAAAATCGAAAAGACAAAAAGAGCATGGTCTGTTCTGCTGGGAACCTTCTTTTTTGTTTCTCTTGTTATGGGTAGTTGTTCGAAAGGTGATCCGGCCCCCAACGACCCTTGCGCGGGCGTAACGATCAGTGTTACAGGAACCACGACCGCTCCTACCGGCACTAGTAGTAACGGAACGATCATTGCCAGTGCCAGCGGTGGTTCGGGCTTTACCTATAGTTTGAATGGAGGCTCTTTTCAGGCTACAGGACAGTTTGCCAATCTTGGTCCTGGATCGTACACGGTAACGGCTAAAAGTAGTGCGGGCTGTACCGGCGCTGCCAGCTTTACACTCACCGCCTCGGGGGGATGCACTGGTGTAACGATAACGATTGCTGCGACGCCAACCGGCGTTACTCCTTGTGTTTCGGGAAGCGGATCGATCGCTGTTACTGCCACTGGAGGAACGCCACCCTACTCTTATAGTCTTAATAACAGTAGTCAATTTCAAAGCGCCAGTAGTTTTTCGAACCTGAATCAAGGCACCTACAGTGTTGCAGTTAGAGATGCCAATGGTTGCACCGGCATACAAAATTCCATCATCATTACCGAGCGAGCCGCAGGCCCTTTGTTTACCGCCGTAAAATCGCTTATTCAAACTAACTGTGTGAGTTGCCATAACGCCACCGTAGCCAATGGCGGTGTTAACCTGAGTACCGATTGCAGTATTGTATCGGCTCGCGATCGTATAAAGATCAGAGCCGTAGATGGAACCGGTGGACCCATGCCCACGAGTGGTCTGTTGCCCTTAACGGAAAGACAAAAGATCACTAACTGGATCAATGCGGGTGGAAGGGTCACCGATTGATCTACCCTACTGCTGTCCATCGCTATCACGCCTGCTCGCCCTGATCAAAACCTTACGCAACTTGCGGGCTTGCATTCCATACCCTGCTGTGCTTCTATTTGCCAGTTGTTTTGTAAGTTTATCGTCTAAATCGATTTACGTTGAAACAACTAACATTGCTTTTTACGTTGCTGCTCGCTTGCATGCACAGCACCTGGGCCCAGCCCCTCAACCTTAGTGAATTTAAAAACTGGAAGCCCCGCAATATCGGTCCGGCCGGAATGAGTGGACGTATTACGGCTGTTGATGCCGTAGTGGCCAATCCCAATATCGTTTATATCGGAGCCGCATCGGGAGGCGTTTGGAAAACCGAAAATGGAGGACATTCTTGGTCTCCCCTATTCGATGATCAACCCTTGCAAAATATCGGAGCCATTGCTATTCAGCAAAGCAATCCCCAGGTGGTATGGGTGGGAACCGGAGAGGGAAACCCGCGCAACTCACTTAACCTTGGCGCTGGTCTCTACCGGACTCTCGATGGGGGACGGAGCTGGAAAAAAATGGGACTCGATAAAACAGTTTGTATACACCGGGTAATCATTGACCCAACCGATCCCAATACCGTATACGTGGGTGCCATTGGTAATCCGTATGCAGAGCACTCCGATCGAGGTGTATTTAAGACTACCGACGGAGGAGAGACCTGGAACAAGATCCTCTATGTGAACGATACCACGGGCTGTGCCGACATGGTTATGGATCCCTCCAATCCCAATAAAATAATTGCCGCCATGTGGCAGTTTCGCAGAAAGCCCTGGGAACTGAAAAGCGGTGGAGCCGGTAGCGGACTTTATATTACCAGCGATGGTGGTAAGAACTGGAAAAAACTAGGAAAAGAAGAAGGCATTCCCGCCGATCCACTGGGTCGCATCGGTATTGCCTTTGCCAGAAGCATGCCCTCCAGAGTTTACGCTAAAGTAGAAGCTACCAAGAATGGTCTATACAAAAGTGATGACGGTGGTTTTAGCTGGAAACTGGTCAATAGTGATCCCTCGCAAGTAACCGATCGTCCCTTTTACTATCAAGAGATCTATGTGGATCCCAAGAACGAGAATCGCATCTATGATGTACACTCCACCATCACACTGAGCGAAGACGGCGGTAAATCATTCAGTACCCTGATCCCTTATTCGGGTATTCACCCCGACCACCATGCCTGGTGGATCCATCCTGAAGATCCCAACCTGATCATTGAAGGTAACGATGGGGGCATCGGTATTTCGCGCGACAGAGGAAAGACCTGGGTCTTTGATGAAAAGATCCCTGTGGGCCAATTCTATCATGTGAATGTTGATAATGAAATGCCCTACAATGTAATGGGTGGAATGCAAGACAATGGAAGCTGGCATGGACCAGGCTATACCTGGACGAATGGAGGAATTCGTAATTACTATTGGAATAATGTAGGGGGTGGTGATGGTTTCGATGTAATGCCCGATGCAGAGGATGCCAGTTGGGTCTATAGCGAAAGTCAGGGCGGTTCGCTCGGTAAAAGAAATTGGAAGACCGGAGAGTCTTGGTTCATCAAACCCCCTACCGTTGATCCAAAACTATTGCAGCGCTTCAATTGGAATTCACCGATGGCGCAAGATCCCTTTGACCCAAAGACTATCTATTACGGAAGTCAGTTCTTGCATAGGAGTACAGACAAAGGAATCAGCTGGCAAACGATCTCTCCCGATCTAACCACCAATGATAGTGCCAAGATCGTTGCCTTTCAAAATACCGGCGGACTAACACTCGATATTACTGGAGCAGAAACGTATTGCACTATTTTGAGTATTTCTCCCAGCAGAAAAGAAAAAGGAACCATTTGGATCGGCACCGATGATGGAAATGTTCAACTAACCCGCGATGGCGGAGTTACCTGGACCTCTTTTCAAGGAAAGATTACCGGATTGCCAGCGGGTTGTTGGATTCCCCAGGTAGTAGCCTCTCCCCACAATGCGGCCGAAGCGTTTGTGGTAGCCAACGATTACCGTCGAGGCGATGGTAAACCTTATGTTTTCCGCACTAGTGACTACGGGAAAACATGGAGGAGAATGCTCGACGAGAACAAAGTAAAAGGATACGCGCTTTGTGTAATACAAGACCCAGCCGAACCATCCTTACTATTCGCCGGCACAGAGCATGGCTTGTGGGTGAGTATCGACAATGGGAATAATTGGGCGCAATGGAAAAATGGATATCCTTCTGTTTCGACCTACGACCTGGCCATACAAGAGAGAGAAGCCGACCTGGTCATTGCAACCTTTGGCCGGTCACTATGGATACTAGACGATATTCGCCCTCTTCGTAAACTGGCGGCCAATACACGCATATCCAACACAAGCAGCACTTCATTGATGGTATTTGAAAGCCCCAGAGCTGTACAAGCACAGTACCGTCCCGCCACTGGTTATGAGTGGAGCACCTGGGGTCTTTACGAGGGTGCGAACAGAAATAGAGGCGCCTCCATTTCGTTCTTAATTCGCAATAAGACCGCCGATTCCGCATCGGTGAGAATACTGAATCAAACCGGGGAGCAGATCCGTTCGCTTCGTTGGGCAGTAGATAGTGGATTTAATCGTCGCTATTGGGGCATGGAAGAAAAAGGATATCGTCAACCGGGCGCCGGTGGCGGTGGAGAAGGTAGCGAAGGTGGTGGTCGCTTTGGTATGGGCCGTGGGGGATCCGAACCGGGTGGCCTACCTGCCTTACCTGGCACATATAAAGTGATTATCAAGTATGGTGATCATAGCGATTCAACCTGGGTTACCGTTAGCGATGATCCTCGCTTAGGAAACAAAGACCAAATAAAGCTTGCACAAAAAAAGGCGCTGGAACAAATTCAACAATCAGCCGACAAACTTTCTAAAGCCATGGAAAGACTAAGTGAAGCCGAAGAAGTTTGCAATAAGATAAATGCGCAATTGAAAGGATCAGATAAAAAAGCTACTGACTCTTTGAGCAAATTGACCAAGAACATGCAAGATCAACTAAAAAAATTCAGAGATAAGATCTCAGGACCTACGGAGGAAAAGCAAGGACTCTCGCGTAATCCGTTTTTAGTAACTGTACTGACGCAACTGCGTGGTGCCCAGCAAGCCATTACGGCAAAATCGGCCCTACCCGGAGCCGCCGAAGCTACATTGATCGCCAATGCGGAAAGCGCGGTAAGCAATATTGTAAAAGAGATCAATCTATTCTTTACAGAGAAATGGTCTTCTTACCGAAACTTTGTTGAAGCCAACAGGCCGCCGCTATTCAAAGAATATAAGCCCATAGAATAAACTACTGTGATTAAAAAATATCGAACAGAAATTATTGTGGGATTGATCGTTTTATTATCCCTGCTATTCAGAGATGCGATCAAATCGCTCATAAATTAAAAAAGACCAAGACTTTCAAAGCCCCATACGGCCGTATGGGGCTTTTTTATTTGCCAGAACCAGAGAGGAAGCGAAACTCGTTTTCGTCCATCTCAAGCAGGGCGCGATACAAAGTCTCCTCTTCTTGCTGTATTATAGATGATTCGACCTTGAGCAAACAAGGAGTAGACCAAGTTTCTTTTCTGATCAATGCCTGTCCTAAACCTGCGCTAGCTACCTGATCAAAAAAAGTATTCACCCACCAAATCTATCACCTGCAGGAGAGCCATCACCAGTGTATCACCTCGCCAAAAAAGAAAGAAAAACCCTAAGATCAAAGTTTAAATAGAGCAGAGGCATTCTGTGTAGTCACCTGCGCGATCTGCTCCGAACTAATTCCCTTAACCTCGGCAAGCTTTGCAGCTACTAAGGGCAAATAAGAGGATTCATTCCGTTTTCCCCGATGGGGTACCGGTGTCAGATAGGGAGCATCGGTCTCCAGCATAATATGCTCCAGCGGAACCTCGGAGAGTACGGTACCTAAACCTGCATTTTTATAAGTCAGCACCCCACCAATACCCAAATAAAAGCCGAGTTTAATGATCTCGCGCGCTTCTTCGATACTGCCCGAAAAACAATGAAAGACCCCAGTGAGTCCTCGGCCTTTGTATTCTTTTATAACTTGAACGCATTCCAAACAAGCATTACGGGAGTGGATCACAATGGGAACTTTTTTGGCGAGTGCCCATTCGATCTGCACGCGAAAGGCATCGTACTGCTGTTCCATAAACGACTTATCCCAATAAAAATCCAATCCGATCTCTCCTACGGCTATAAAATTTTTCTGCCCCCACCATTGCTCTGCGCATTGCAACTCCTGCTGATAGTTATCCTTGACCGAGCAAGGATGCACCCCCATCATGGCTTTGCACATTGTGAATTCTTTTTCCATATCCACCAGTGCAGCATGGGTTTGTGAGTCTATAGCCGGCAATAAGATCTTTTCAACCCCAACGGCACGAGCCGCTTCGAGTATGGCTACCCGATCCTGATCGAATTCAGTAAGATACAGATGAGCATGTGTGTCGATCAAAGACATGTTATTATTTTTTGAAGATTGCAGATACTACCAAGCGAGTAAGCGTTATAGCAAGATATTAAAACGATATCCACGGTCAATAGCTGTTTCGATCAACGGCGATAACATGACCGATAAACGAGGCCAGGCTTTTTCGCTATCGTGCATCACGATAATGGAGCCTGGTCTAAGTCGTTTCGTACAAATAGAGAGACAATCCTCTCCGCTGAGACGGGTATCAAAATCACCGCTTAGTAGATCCCACATGATGATCTTTTGCTGTACAGGACCATTTTGCAAAAGAGCTGCCGCTTGACTTGATGTAATACGTCCATACGGTGGGCGAAACAAAGCGCTCTTTATGTGCTGGCTTGCCTTATCGATATCGGCCAGATATCGCTCAGTAGAGGTCTTCCACCCATTTACATGATGATACGTGTGATTACCCACCTGATGTCCCTCTTCACAGATACGACGGTAGAGATCGGGATAGCGCACCACATTGGCTCCGATACAAAAAAAACTTGCCTTGGCATTAAAGCGCGCCAGGGTATCGAGCACAAAGGGGGTAGCCGTTGGGTGGGGGCCATCATCAAAGGTCAGATACAAGATGGGCTCGTGGGTATCGATGCGCCAGGTACGCCGGGGATAGCATCGCCTGAGCCAAAGGGGGGTCTGATAAAAATAAAATGGCATCCGGCACAAAGATAACCGCACAAAAGTCCCAAGTGGTTGCAGCCGGTTGGTTTATCTTTGCCGCTATGGAAAAAAAGGTCAGGGTACGATTTGCACCCAGCCCCACCGGAGGACTTCACCTGGGCGGGGTCAGAACGGTGCTGTTCAACTATCTTTTTGCAAAAAAAAATAAGGGAACGTTCATTGTAAGAATAGAAGATACCGACCAGCGTCGGTTTGTGCCAGGCGCCGAAGCGTATTTGTTTGATTGTCTTCGTTGGTGTGGATTGGAACCCGATGAAAGTGTGCAGCATGGAGGATCTTTTGGTCCCTATCGACAAAGTGAACGAAAGACATTGTACAGACAATATGCCGACCAGCTGATCGAAAAGGGGTTGGCCTATTACGCCTTTGATACGCCCGAGGAGCTCGAAAAAATGCGGACGCAACTGGCCACTCCCTCTAATCCTTCCCCGCAATACGACCGACAGGTACGTATGCAACTACGCAATTCGCTTTCCCTTAGTGCGGACGAAACCGATCGACTGCTCGAGGCCGGAACGCCCTATGTGATCCGGATCAAGATGCCCGAGCAGGAAACCCTTGGCTTTACCGACCTGATCAGAGGAGAAGTTCGTTTCGATACCGCTACGCTCGATGACAAAGTATTGCTAAAGGCCGATGGCATGCCCACCTATCATTTGGCTGTGGTGGTAGACGATCATCACATGCAGATTACCCACGCGTTTCGGGGAGAGGAATGGCTACCCTCGGCTCCAGTGCATATTTTACTTTGGCAATATCTATTTGGCATTGAGAACATGCCCCAGTGGGCTCATTTACCATTGATATTGGGTCCCGAGGGAAAACTCAGTAAAAGAGACGGTGCTAAATATGGCTTTCCAGTCTTTGCCATGAATTGGACCGACCCTGCAAGCGGAGAAACTACAGCGGGCTTTAAAGAAAAGGGGTTCTTACCCGAGGCCTTTCTCAATTTACTGGCCCTGCTGGGCTGGAACGACGGAAGCGAAAAAGAGATCTTTACGCTTGCAGAACTTATCGATTCATTTTCGATAGAGAGAATACATAGCGCGGGAGCCCATTTTGACTATGAAAAGGCCAAATGGTTCAATCACGAATGGATCAAAAGAAGTCCGGCAAACCGCTTGCTACCACATTTGCAAGAACAAATCGCTACCCTGTACGATGTCGGATATTCAGAGGAGAAACTAAAACGCATTATCGAATTAGTTAAAGAACGGTGTCAGTTGCTGACCGATCTTAAAGAACAAGCCGGTTTCTTCTTTGTCGACCCCCCATCCCTCGATACGGCTGCTATTACCGCTAAGTGGAGTGCTGATAAAAGATCCTTTTTTGAAGGGTTGATCGCGTACTATCAAGGCGAAACACCCGAAGAGGCGGCTCAACAAGAGCAGGCCTTCAAAGAAAAAGCAGCTGCCTTTCAACTAAAGCCAGGCGAATTACTACTGCCCCTGCGGATCATGCTGGTAGGCGGTAAGTTTGGACCAGGTGTTTTTGATATCACTGCGGTACTGGGTCCTGCCACAACGGCCCGTCGCATTGCCCATGCACTGACCCTATTGCCCTGAAATGGCTTAATTTTACACCCAAGATGCAAGCCACCCCAAGACCTGTTCGTATACTGGTTGCCAAAGTAGGGCTCGATGGTCATGACCGGGGCGCCAAGGTTATTGCAACAGCCCTTCGCGATGCCGGTATGGAAGTCATCTACACCGGTCTGCGACAAACACCGGATATGGTCGTTGCTACCGCCTTACAAGAAGACGTCGATGCCATCGGAATCTCCATTTTATCCGGAGCCCATAACACCGTATTCCCCAAGATCATTCAGTTGATGAAAGAAAAAGGGATCGATGATGTGTTGTTGACCGGAGGGGGCATTATACCAGAAGAGGATATTGCCCATTTGCAAACCTTGGGAGTAGGTAAGATCTTTCACCCGGGAACCCCCACTACAGAAATTGCCTCTTATATCAACAATTGGGTCGCTTTGCACCGACGCTAAGAATTTTATTACATGGAATTGAATACGCTTCCCTCCCTGTCTACCCTGCTAGTTTCTTGGCAAGATGGCATTTTGACGATCACGATCAATCGGCCCGACAAAATGAATGCCCTCAACCGGACCGTATTTGAAGAACTCGAAACCGTGCTGGACCTGATTGAAAATACTACACAGATCCAAGCCGTGATTCTTACCGGGGCGGGTCAAAAAGCTTTTGTAGCCGGTGCCGATATCAGTGAATTTACAACCCTTGATCAGCCAGCGGCCAAACAACTGGCCCGACATGGACAACTGGTTTTTGATCGGATCGAAAAGAATAAGAAACCCTTTTTAGCCGCCGTCAATGGCTTTGCATTGGGCGGAGGCTGCGAACTGGCCATGGCTTGTCATATGCGGTTGGCAACAGAACAGGCCAAGTTTGGACAACCCGAGGTCAATCTTGGGTTGATACCCGGCTATGGCGGTACACAACGACTGACACAACTTGTTGGCAAAGGAAAAGCGCTTGAGCTGATGATGAGCGGCAATATGCTCACCGCAACCGAGGCTCTCCAATGGGGATTGGTCAATCATGTGTGCACTGGCGATGAGCTACTGGAAAAAGCCCGTCAATTACTGGCTACCATCATTGCAAAAGGACCCAGTGCGGTCTCCAGGGTCATAGCGGCGGTTAATGCTCTTTACGAAAAAGGAGCCGATGGCTATCTCGAAGAAGTACGCCTTTTTGGGGAATGCTTCGGCACCGAAGAAATGAAAGAAGGAGTGAGTGCCTTTCTGGAAAAGAGAAAACCTAATTTCAATTAATCAATACCCTTAGATCGATAAATAACGTTCACTATGGAGTACAGAATCGAGAAAGACACAATGGGCGAGGTAAAAGTTCCCTTGCAGGCATATTACGGAGCGCAGACACAACGAAGCATCGATAATTTCAAGATCGCGCAAGATATCAACCGGATGCCAAAAGAAATTATCCGCGCCTTTGCCTATTTAAAAAAAGCCGCAGCGCTTACTAACCAAGAAGCCGGTGTATTGCCTGCTGCCAAAGCCAACCTGATCGGTCGGGTATGCGAAGAGATCTTGGCGGGAAAACTAGATGACTATTTTCCTCTTGTAGTATGGCAGACTGGAAGTGGCACGCAAAGCAATATGAATGTAAATGAGGTGATCGCCTATCGCGGACATGTGTTGAAAGGAGGAAAATTGACGGATAAAGAAAAGTTTCTGCATCCCAACGATGATGTCAATAAATCACAGTCATCGAACGACACCTTTCCAACCGCCATGCATATTGCGGCCTATACTATTTTGGTAGAGACTACCCTACCCGGTATCAAAAAACTACGCGATACGCTGGCTAAGAAAAGTAAACGCTTCAATAAAGTGGTCAAGATTGGGAGAACGCATTTTATGGATGCTACTCCCCTTACGCTTGGTCAAGAATTCAGCGGCTATGTAGCGCAACTCGATCACGGCATTAAGGCGATCAAAAATTCATTGGCCCATCTTAAGGAACTCGCGCTGGGAGGAACAGCAGTGGGAACCGGTATCAATACACCGAAAGGATACGATAAGAAGGTGGCAAGACATATAGCCCAGCTGACCGGACTACCCTTTGTTACCGCTCCCAACAAGTTTGAGGCACTGGCGGCACACGATGCCATCGTAGAAGCGCACGGTGCACTCAAAACAGTGGCCGTAAGCCTGATGAAGATCGCCAATGATATTCGTATGCTTTCTTCTGGTCCACGCAGTGGGATCGGAGAGATCTTTATACCCGATAACGAACCGGGCTCTTCAATTATGCCCGGCAAGGTCAATCCTACTCAATGCGAAGCACTGACCATGATCGTTGCCCAGGTACTCGGCAATGACGTTGCCATCAACGTCGGCGGCGCCTCCGGTCATTTTGAGCTGAATGTCTTTAAACCGGTAATGATCTACAATTTCTTACACAGTGCGCGTTTGATCGGAGAGGGTTGTATTTCGTTCAATGATAAATGTGCCGTTGGAATCGAACCCATCCACTCCAATATTAAGAAACACGTTGACAACTCTCTAATGCTGGTAACGGCACTCAATACTAAGATCGGCTATTACAAGGCAGCGGAAATTGCCCAAAAAGCACATAAGCAAGGCACAACACTAAAAGAAATGGCCGTACAACTGGGTTATGTAACCCCCGAACAATTCGATGCCTGGGTACGTCCCGAAAATATGGTTGGAAAGATCTGATAGACTATGAAAAAATCACAACAACTCTTTTTATTGATCTTATTGATCTTGGTGGCGGACCAAGGTCTTAAGCTTTGGATCAAAACCAGCTACCCCACTGGGGAGGTCATGCGCGTTTTTGGATGGGATTGGTTTCGCTTGCACTTTATAGAGAACTCCGGCATGGCATGGGGTTGGAGATTTGGAAACGATACCGGCAAGATGATCTTGACCCTATTTCGTTTAGCGGCCGTGATCGGAGGTACCTGGTACCTACGCAAATGGATCAAAGAAAAACATAGTACTGGATTTTTGATCTGTGCAGCCCTAATCTATGCCGGTGCGGCGGGTAACCTGATCGATAGTATGTTCTATGGAATGATCTTCGATAAAGGTCTTCACTACAGTCCCGTCATAAATGACTATGTAGGGTATATGGGCATAGCGGAGGCCACGGGTAGCGGATATAGTTCTTTTTTACATGGCAGCGTAGTGGATATGCTGTACTTTCCCATGATCAGCGGAACCTTCCCCGATTGGTTACCCTTGGTCGGTGGACAACCCTTTGAATTTTTTAGTCCCATCTTCAATATTGCGGATGCCTCCATTTCGATCGGTGTGATCGTGTTGCTGCTCTTTCAAAAAAGACTAATGGAGAAACCTGTCGGTACAAAAACGCCAACGGGGGTTACCAACAGCACCATTTCGGATACTACCGAAACCATGTAAGCTATTGCTCAAAGTAGATACGCTTAACGCGTTCAGAGATCCCTGTTAAGATCGCATAGGGAATGGTATGGGCCCAATCTGCCACTTCTTGTACACGTAGCGAGCCTCCAAATAAGATCACTTCATCTCCTACCGATACGTCGGCCAGCTCGGTCACATCGATCATGAACATATCCATACAAATGGTTCCCACGATCGGGACCCGCCTTCCATTGACAAGAACCTGCCCGGCACCATTACCCAATGCTCGAGGATAACCATCGGCATATCCCAATCGAACGGTAGCAATAACAGAGGGCCGTGTCAATATCGTGCGACGGTTATAACTAATACTCTCCCCGGCAGGTAATGATCGCAGCTGGGCAATGGCCGAGCGCAAGGTCGCCACCGGAAGCAGCGAAAGCCCCGCTGCAACTTCTACTCCATACAACCCAATACCCAGTCTTATCATATCGAGTTGCAGTTCGGGATGTCGTATGGCAGCAGCCGAATTAGCAATATGCTTAATGATATGATGCCCGAGCTTTTTTTCAAGTAGAGTAGCGGCTGCTGTAAAGCGCTCAAACTGCAAGTGAGTAAACGCATCTTCTTGCGGATCTTCACTGGCGGCCAAATGCGAAAAAATACTTTGAACCGTAACAGATGAACTTTGTAGTATTTGCTGGACCACCCACTCCATTTGCTCTACTGCCAGCCCTAAACGGTGCAGCCCCGTATCGATCTCCAGATGAACCGGGTATCCGATGATCGCTTCTTTTTGCAACCAACTATCAAATCCATTCCACATTTCTATAGAATAGATGACTGGCTCTAGACGATGCGCGATCATGATCTCAAAAGAATTTACTTCAGGATTCATGACCATAATTGGAATGGTGATACCTGCCTTTCGCAGGGCCACTCCCTCGTCGGCATACGCTACTCCCAAATAGTCTACCTTATGAAATTGCAATAAAGAAGCTACTTCCGTGGCACCACTACCGTACGCAAAGGCCTTGACCATGGCCATGATACGCGTAGCCGGCTTAAGAATATGCTGATACTGGTGTAAATTATGGAGTAAGGCCGCCAGATCAATTTCCAGTCTGGTCTCGTGCAGTTGAACTTCGAGTACTTGTACAATACGCTCAAAGGCGAAAGCGCGTGCCCCTTTGATCAAAATAGCTTCCTTATTAAAACGAGAAAGCGGACCGGCTGATAAAAAAGATTCGGTAGATGGATAGGTCTCCAGCTGCCATGGGCCCGATACCCGATGGGCCAACAAGGCCTTTGTTATGCGGGAGCCGATCGCAATCACGCGATCAACGCCCCTTTTTTGCAAGCCGTTGATCACCTGAGTATAAAGCAGCTCGTCATCGTTAGACTGCTGCAAAAGATCAGATAGGATGACTGTCTTTCGAAGCGAACCGGCTTGACGCAATAGAAAATCAAGTGCAATATCCAACGAACTGATATCGGCGCTGTAACTATCATTGATCAACACGCACTGGTTGATCCCTTTTTTAAGTGTTAATCGCATATCGACAGGCGCTAATCGCTTCATTCGATCGGCAATAACAGAGGGCTCGTAACCTAAATACAACATGAGTTCCCAACAAGTAATCGCATTTTGAATGGACGCCTGATCCGAAAAGGGAATTTCCAATTGAGCTATACTGTCCAGATCGCCTGGTACGCATTGTGCAGTAAGTAAAGCGCCCGTAGCCGTTAGCTCCACCTTAATCAACTGGATCTTAGGCGCTAAAGTTGCACCCGTAAAAAGTTTACGTTTCTCCTGCTCTTTTTGGGAGGGAGAAGAAAACCCCTCACTGTGCGCATCCCCTAAATTGGTAAAGACCCCAATAGTAGGTCGTATCATATTCGCAAGTCGTTCCATTTCGCCTAGTTGCGAAATACCTGCCTCAAAAATGGCAAGTGTATGGTGCGATCGAAGCTGCCAGATACTCAAGGGTACTCCAATCTGTGAGTTATAACTCTTAGGGCTCCTTACAATGGTATACTCAGATTGCAACAATTGAAAGAGCCATTCCTTTACGATGGTCTTACCATTGCTGCCGGTAATTCCGATGACCGGAATCGAAAAGCGACTACGGTGATAAGCGGCCAACTGCTGCAAGGCCTGCAGCGTATCGGCTACGACAATAAAATTTGCATCAGAAAAAGGTCCTGCTTCTACGGATTGACTGATAACAAAGGTTCGGACTCCCTTTTGATAGAGCTCGCCAATAAAATCGTGGCCATTACGACGCGAAGAGATCAATGCAAAAAAAATAGAAGTAGAGGGCAGAAAAGCTTTACGGCTATCGAGCAGCAAATGCTCTATAGCGTAATCGTTTACAACGACCGAATCGGGAGACAAGATCGAAACAATATCAGATACCGTATAACTGATCGGTGACATAATAGATCTTAGCGAGTATAAGCGCGCTTTCTCCATGCCTGGTAAAGCAGTCCGCCCAACGAAAGTAAAAGCAGGGGCAAACCTATACAAATGAGTTGCCAGCGAAACTTCTGCTCTTTCACCAGCGGACCATCCAACAAGCGTAAAACCAATTCTTTGCTACGAACCTGGGCCAAGGCCGGATCGCTTACCAGGTACTCGACCGCGTTGAGCAAAAAATCGCGATTAGCCACGGGTAAAAAATAGTTGGCAGCAGGCCCCTGATTCAGCGCCTCCATAAGCGTGTATTTGTTCCACCCCATTTGGATCGGCTCCACACCTCCCCTGGGATCGGGCTGACCCGATTGATCGAACAAGGGAATATAATCGTTCAAGACCAAGTCGCCGTCCGCTACCAAGATTATGGCGGTATTCTCTGACTGGCTACGAAAGTTTTGCCCAATAGACTTCCAGGCATCGAGCTGAGCAAGAGAAGCCCGGTTTTTAAAAAGAGAAGGGAACGATCCCTCAAGCAAAACAGCGGCCGGAATACCGGAGCGATTGAACTTTTGATTATCGGGAACAACGCTGTTCTCATTGAGCGAAACTAGTGCAGGTGTACTGATGGTGCGCGCTCTTTCACTACTGATAAGTATAGGGTACTTTTTGATACCGGGAACGGCGATCGTATCGATAGAATGTACGAAACGAGTACCAATATAACCAGGGGTATGCAACTTACTTTCTGCGGCCGACAGCAATGGGAAGTAATTCCAGGGTAAGAATTCGTTTTGCGGTCGATCGGGCGTGCCTCCGACCTGCATGTAGGTGAATTCACAACGCAGGTCCATCAACAGATCGGTATTGATCCGGGCTCCATAGCGAAAGAACAGATCTTCGAGTTGGAGTCCCCTTTCAAAAGCGACCATATCGGGCTGACGGGCAAAACTGTCCATTTCGGCATAGAGATTATCAATAAAACAAAGCAGCTTACCCCCGCGCATTACAAATTGATCGAGCTTGAACTTATCTTGTTCCGAAAAGGCAAGCGCGGGCTTGACCAGTAAGAGCAGATCCACCTCGTTAGGGACCAATGGCTGACGACTCAAGTCCAAAGACCTTAACTCATAATTATCCTCCAAGGCCACACGCAGCTGATAGGTGCGCTCATCGACCGGCTCGCCGTGCCCTGTTTCATAGGCAATACCTGGCTTATCGGTATGGATCAACTTATCGATAGCACTTACGAACTGATATTCGAGCAAGGCCTCGGCCGTATTCAACTCAGTTTGCGTAATGGAACGACTCGCACCGGGAAACAAAGTAACAAGTTGCGACCGGCCCTGGTAAGTCACCAGCGCTACCGGAAAAATAATATTACTCGATTGACCTTCTTCTTTTTGCACGGTCAAATTGATATTGAGTGCGCCCAGACGCATCAATGAATCTGACCAGGGCTTTCCATCGGAAGCGAGTGCAGCGGGCGATAAGAACTGATATTGAACATGAGCCGGATCAAGTTGCTTGAACAAGCTTAACAATTGCTCGGTAGAGCCCTGAAGCTTTCTGAAACCAGAGGGGAAGCTCCCTTTCAAAAAAACAGTAACCTCCAGGGGGGCTTCGAGTTGATCCAGTAATTGCGAGGTAGCTTTGCTAATCGTATATCGTTTTTCTTTGGTCAGATCGTAACGAAAAGGAACAAAACTGGCAAGCGCATTCGTGAGTACGAAAAACAATATAGCAATTGGCACACCATACCACTTCGAACAAAATAAGTATAGAGATCTTTTCATCTTAACGCTGTAAAAGATTACGAATGGTCAAGAAAAAGAATAATAGACCCATACTGATAAAATAGATCAGATCGCGACTATCGACCAGCCCACGACTGATACTTTGGTAATGTTGATCGATGCCGAGCCACTCGATCCAATAATCGGCCCCGGCCGAAAAAACAGGCAACCGGCTAATGGCGGTAAAGCCATAATAGAGCAACACGGAAACAACCAAGGCTAGCAGAAAGGCCACTACTGTATTGGCCGTAAGACTGCTACAGTATACACCGATCATGGTAAAAACAGCGGCCAGCAAGAACAAACCCAAATAAGAGCCCAGTACGGCCCCTTTGTCAAGTCCTTCGCCCGTGGCTAGCGATTCAATTGCGACGCCATAGATAAAGGTTGGCAGCAAGGCGATCAAGACCACCAGCAAAGCGCCAAGGTATTTTCCTAAAACAAGACTTGCTTTTGAAAGCGGTTGTGTGGCCAAGAGTTCGTACGTACCGGTCCGGAACTCCTCAGCGAAACTGCGCATGGTAATGGCCGGTATCAATAATAAGAGTAACCAAGGCGCCAACATAAAAAAACGATCCAGCGTGGCATATCCAAAATCGAGGATATTGTCTTCGAATACAAAGAGGACCAGTCCAGAGGCGGCTAAGAAGACAGCCACCACCAGGTAGCCGGTCAGACTACCGAAGAATTGTCTCAGCTCCTTTTTACAAAGTGGCCACATATTGCTAAAGTACTAAGTTAAGTGCAACAAAAAAGGCTGCTCCCGAACAGAAGCAGCCTTTTAAGAAGACATTATGTTTTAGACGGCAAAACTCTCGCCACATCCACAGGTACGACTGGCATTGGGATTGCTAAAGAAGAAGCCCTTACCATTGAGACCGTCGGAAAAATCGAGGGTAGTATTGACCAGGTATAAAAAACTCTTGAGGTCTGTTACGACCTTGATCCCATTGTCCTCGAATACCTGATCCATCGCCTTTTGCTCGTTATCGAAATCGAGTTTATAGCTAAGCCCTGAACAACCCCCACCCACCACACTCACACGCAAAAAATAGGAGTCGTCTCCGGCTACGCCGGCATCAGCAAGTAGTTGTAATACTTTCTCACGCGCCTTGTCACTTACATAAATGACATTGGCCATTTGAGCAGGGGCCACCAAAGTAGTAGTCTCAGCAGACATAGAAATTAATGCACTCCTTTTTCTTCGAATTGCAATTCTTCGAGTCCGTTCTTCTTGCGATAATCGTTAATAGCTGCTTTAACAGCATCTTCGGCCAAGACCGAACAGTGAATCTTAACTGGAGGCAGGTTGAGCTCCTCCACGATGGTCATATTATCGATCTTGACTGCCTCATCGACTGTTTTTCCTTTGAGCCACTCTGTAGCCAAAGAAGAAGAGGCAATGGCAGACCCGCATCCAAAGGTCTTGAACTTGGCATCTTTAATAACACCGGTCGTATCATCTACTTCAATTTGCAAACGCATTACGTCACCGCACTCTGGAGCACCGACCAATCCGGTACCGACATTGTTCTTGCTCTTATCGAGGGTGCCTACATTTTTGGGGTGCTGATAATGGTCGATTACTTTTTCTGAATATGCCATAACTGAATTATTATAATAGTATAAAGTTAAAAAAAATCAATGATGTGCCCACTCGATGGTGTTCAGGTCAATACCTTCCTTGAACATCTCCCACAGAGGGCTCATGTCACGAAGCTTATTGACCGTATTGGTTACTTGTTCAATGGTATAATCGATCTGCTCATCGGTCGTGTAGCGACCCAACCCAAATCGAAGAGAGCTGTGGGCCAGATCGTCACCCAGACCCAGTGCCTTTAATACATAAGAAGGTTCCAACGAGGCCGAGGTACAAGCCGAACCAGAGGATAAAGCAATATTTTTATTGAAGCCCATCATCAACCCCTCTCCCTCTACATATTTGAAAGAGATATTCGAAACATGCGGCAAGCGATGCTCTTTGTCTCCATTCAGATATGATTCTTCGACTTTCAAGAGTGATTGCTCTAACTTGTCGCGCATCTTGATAATACGGGCCGTATCGGCTTCCATCTCGTTCATACAGATCTCGCAGGCCTTTCCAAACCCAACGATACCCGGTACGTTAAGGGTGCCGCTGCGCATACCTCTTTCGTGACCGCCCCCATCAATTTGCGCCGTTACTTTTACGCGGGGATTCTTGCGGCGCACATAAAGAGCACCCACTCCTTTTGGGCCATACATTTTATGAGCTGTAAAGGCCATCAGGTCAATACCATCTTTGTTTACATCGACCGGGATCTTACCGACCGCCTGTACCCCGTCGGAAAAAACCAGCACCCCATGCTTGCGGGCAATGGCACTGATCTCGCGCATTGGCATAATGGTACCAATTTCGTTATTGGCATACATAATGGCGATCAGGATGGTAGTGGGTTTAATAGCCGCTTCCAATTCGGCCAGGTCAATGAGCCCGTTGGGCTTTACATTGAGATAAGTGACCTCGGCGCCTTCTTTTTCAAGATGACGGCAAGTATCCAATACGGCTTTATGCTCGATATTGCAGGTGATGATATGGTTACCCTTGCTGGCATACATTTCAAAGACACCCTTGATACCCAGGTTATCGCCTTCTGTGGCACCAGAGGTAAAGATGATCTCCTTGGGGTCGGCACCGATCAATTTAGCCACCTGCTCTCTGGCATAATCAACGGCTTCCTCGGCTTGCCAGCCAAAGGAATGATTACGGCTGGCGGCATTGCCAAAACTATTGGTAAAATAGGGTATCATGGCCTCCACCACACGGGGGTCACAGGGAGTGGTGGCATTATGGTCTAAGTAGATGGGAAACTGCAACATAATAAGCTTCTTGTTTTATCTGTATAAAACGCGAAATTATCGCAAAAGGTTCTATCTGAATGCGCTAATTTCATGGTAATACGATTGTTTCACTATTATTAACAAAAAATGAGAAAGATTGAACATATTGGCATTGCTGTTTCGTCGCTGAGCGAATCCATTCCCCTTTACGAAAAACTCCTGAACGTTCCCTGTTATAAGACCGAAAGCGTTGAGAACGAGAAGGTAAACACCGCTTTTTTTATGACAGGGCAAAGCAAGGTCGAATTACTGGAAAGTACCGATCCCGAGGGAGTGATCGCCAAATTTATTGCCAATAAAGGCCAGGGACTTCATCATATTGCTTTTGAGGTAGAGGATATTTATGCAGAAATGCGAAGACTAGAGCAAGAGGGCTTTACTTTACTACAACAAGAACCCAAAAAAGGCGCGGACAATAAGCTGATCTGCTTTTTACATCCTCGCTCTACGCAAGGGGTATTGATTGAGATCTGTCAAGAGATACGCTAATATCGATGATACTGGCAGACAAGAAAATAGGAACAGCAAAATCGCTATCCCTACGAACCCTATTTAGTAGACTCCCCTCACTAAAGCAGCTCATTAAGCTTGTCCCCTAACTTTTCTACCGCCGCCTGGGCCGCCAATTGTGAAGCATCCTTTTTATTAAAGGCTTTTCCAACCGCCAGTTGCTCCCCATTTAGCAAGGCAGCCACTGTAAATAATCGTCTTCCGTTTTCTATTTTTTCTTCAATGGCCTCAAACTCTAACACAGACCCATTTCGATTGGCCCAGCCGTACAATTTATTTTTATGATTGATCTCGAGCGTTTCCAGATCATCTACGAACATATGTGGTACTATGATCTTTTTCATGACCCACTTCTCGGTATAACGATAGCCGGTATCCAGATAGACCGCCCCAATAAGGGCCTCCAGCGTATTACCAAAAATATGGCTGATACGAAGTGATGAATCCGT
>JBIIHS010000106.1:0-6083 GCA_044235515.1 Chitinophagaceae bacterium
AATTCTGGTTCTTCTACCTAAAAAAGATCTTTTATCAAAAAATACCGCTGTTACTGGTCTCAGCTCTGTTTAGAGAGAACATGAATTTCTTTCGATGGTATGGTGCCCTTTCACGAAAAATGCTGGGTCGCTTTCAACATGTATTTGTTCAAAATGAGTCCTCGTTGCAATTACTCGAACCACTGGGAATTCGTCCTATCAGTTCTGTAGCCGGCGACACCCGATTTGATCGCGTTCTGACTATCGCCGACCGATCCCTGCCTATTGAAGGCATCGATACATTTCTGGAAGGTCGTCCTGTACTGGTGGCCGGCAGCACCTGGCCAGCTGATGAACGAACCATCCATGAGGCCCTGTCCGATTCATCGTTGGCCCCCCTTAAATTGATCATCGCCCCACACGAACTTTCTGCTGCGCACCTGCGCGCACTGCATCTACTGTTTAAAGACGCAATCCATTACAGCCAATGGAATAAAGAAAAAACGGATGCGAGAGTATTGATCATGGATAATTACGGAATGCTTTCTCGACTCTATCGCCACGGCACCATGGCCTATGTGGGGGGCGGATTACATAAGGCTGGCATTCATAACACATTGGAAGCCGCCGTCTATTCAATACCTGTTATCGTGGGCCCTTATCATCATAAACATGCAGAAGCCACCGATCTGATCAGAAGGGGTGGAGCTTTTACTTTTACAGAAGACCAATCCGCTACAGCACTTAAAAAAATTCTTTGCGACCTACTCCACCAAACCGAGCAATGCAAGATTGCTGGACAAATTGCCGGCCAGTATGTAAAAGAAAATGCAGGTGCCACCCAGCGAATACTGGATTACATTCAAGAAAAACGCCTGTTGATCAACTGATCGAGTAGTCGGGCAGCCGGACTATCCTTTTGATAGGTAGGCTTGTTCTTGACCTCTCGTTCAACATAAAAAGAGGCCTCAGCCAACACACCAAAAGCATCGAGGGTCTTTATGGCTTCATCGAACTTTTTTTCGTTCCCTTCGAATAATTCCTGAATCAGCAAAAAGCGGTCATTGATACCGATGGCTTTTTTCAAATTGCGGATAGGCTCTCGGCTGAGTGCCTCGGCTAATTCAGTGGGAGCTGCTGCCAATTGTTCTTTGACAGAAAGCACTACCACTTCCTGGGGGAGCGAGGGGGCTCCGGCCGCTGGCATCATGACCGCGATCTTGGCCGTTCCCAAATGCTGGGGCTGGCCCTCGCCGGTTGATAACAAGGCCGCTTGTAAAGCATTTACAGTTTGCAGCAAAACAGCAGAAGTTTCCTTTTGCTGATACTGCCGCTTGAGGGTGTCAATAAGCAAAGTGATTCGATCCATTCCAGTATCTTTGATGCGTTCCGTAAAGGTAAGGCACAAGAGTAATACGGCGCAATACGTTATGTTCATAGAACCCAATACCCGAGGACTTGTCAGAGGAAGTTTAGAAGTGATCTGCGGATCGATGTTCAGCGGTAAGACCGAAGAACTTATTAGACGACTGAAACGTGTTCGGATCGCCAACCAACGACTATTAGTGGTCAAGCCTGCCATCGATACCCGCTTTGCCAAAGAAAAGATCGTATCGCACGACACGAATTCATTTATTTCTACCCCTATTCAAGATCCGGAACAAATCGTAGCGCTGGCAAAGGACAGTGAAGTGGTCGGAGTAGACGAAGCACAATTCTTTGATGAAAGTATCGCTGCCGTTTGCGAACAATTAGCCGCAAATGGCATCCGTGTCATCGTCGCTGGTTTGGATATGGATTTTGCCGGAACTCCTTTTGGACCCATGCCGCTTTTAATGGCCAAGGCCGATCATGTTACTAAACTGCACGCCATTTGTGTGCGCTGTGGCGCTATGGCCAACTACTCGTATCGTATTGCAGCCGGAGAAGACCAGGTGCTCCTGGGGGCTACCGATAGCTATGAACCTCGCTGCCGTCAGTGCTACCATCAACCCTGACCGTTAGCTATGAACAAACTTGGCAAACTACTATATAAAGAATTGCTGTTAGAGTCCAGACAGCAGTATAGCTTCTATGGACTCCTCCTTTATGTTGGCACCACCCTCTTTGTCTTGTTCATGGCCATCGATCAGCCAGCGGCGGCTATTTGGAATGGACTTTTCTGGGTCAACTTACTATTCATCTGTATCAATGCCGTAGCAAAAAGCTTTTTGCAAGAAAGTCGCGGCCGCATGCTTTATTTCTACACCCTTACTCACGCAACCGATTTCTTACTTGCAAAACTACTGTTCAATTCTTTGCTGATGCTATTGATGAGCAGTATCAGCTTACTGCTATTTACCCTACTCTTAGGCAACCCCATGTTGCAGGCTGCCCCCTTTATCGGGTTGGTCTTATTGGGTGGCATCAGTCTAAGTCTGGTGTTTAGTTTTCTGGCGGCCATTGCGGCCAAGGCACAGCAAAATGCGGCCATTATGGCCATCTTGGGGTTTCCCATTATCATCCCCCAACTAGTGCTTCTGATGCGTCTTTCGAGCGCAACCTTCAGCCCACTGTTGACTGTCTCATGGACATCCGTAGCCCTCTTGGTGGCCTTAGATACATTGATCGTACTGATGTCAGTGATCTTGTTTCCGTTCTTGTGGAAAGATTAAGATATGTATTCGCACATACGACCGCATCTTCCTAATTTTGCCCATCCAAGCGCATGAGGAATAATTGGTGGAAAATATGGTCGGCCGTTTTGCTTGTCTACACCTTCGTAGCGGGTCTGTTGGGTCCGGTTCCGTCCCTACCGCTTTTACAAGAGACTATACGCAATCTTTATTTTCATGTTTGCATGTGGTTTGCCATGATGATCCTTTTTACCGTATCCGTGGTGTACTCCATACGATATCTCCGCACCCTCGACCTAAAGTATGATATCTATGCCCGGCATTTTGCCGTTACGGCTATCGTGATGGGGCTGCTGGGTTATACCACGGGGGCTATCTGGGCAGCCTATACTTGGGCAGACCCCAATAAACCCCTGATCAACTCCTTCAGTACCATTGCCCGAGATCCTAAATTGATCGGCGCTGCCATTGCCTTGCTTGTTTATTTTGCCTATCTTATTTTACGCGACGCTGTTACAGACATTGATAAACGAGCCCGCATTAGTGCCGTGTACAATATTTTTGCCTACGCCATTTTATTTCCTGCCATTTGGATCTTACCCCGCATCCTTCCCAGTTTGCACCCGGGCAATGATGGCAACCCCGCTCTGGACGTAAAAAATGATATCAGCGCCTCGATGCGACTAGTTTTTTACCCCGCCATAATCGGTTGGACCTTATTGGGGGTTTGGATCGCGACCTTAAAGATCAGAATACAATTGCTAGCCGATAAAAAATTGATGTCATGAAAATTCTCTCTTCCCGCTTAATCATAGGGGCATTATTGCTAACGCTCTCCATGGCGGCCTTTGGACAAAATACTCGCTCCTCGATGGATAATGTGATGCGCAGTAATGGACAAATTTATGTGGTGATCGCCGTGATGCTAACGATACTCATTGGACTTCTCCTCTATTTGGTGCGACTTGATAAAAAGATCTCAAAAATGGAAAAGCGATAGATCAATATCATTTTCTTTTCCAATAAAAACTATTTTACCTATTTCGATACGATTGCTAATGCTTAAACTTTGAAACATGTCAGACAAACATTACAGTTTTTTTGGGGCCGTCGAAAAAAGTTTTGACAAGGCGTCCAAGTTCACCAAATGGGACAGCGGATTGCTCAACCAGATCCGTCAGTGCAACTCCGTTTTACAACTACGCTTTCCTATTAAAAGAGATAACGGAAGCATCGAAGTGATAGAAGCCTACCGGGTTCAACACTCACATCATAAAACACCTTGTAAAGGTGGAATTCGCTTTGCCGCCGAAGTAAACCAAGATGAGGTAATGGCACTGGCAGCGCTCATGACCTACAAGTGCACGATCGTGAATGTACCATTCGGTGGAGGGAAGGGAGGTATCAAAATCGATCCTAAAAAATATTCCGTGAATGAATTGGAGCGAATCACCCGTCGCTATACCTCCGAGCTGATCAAGAAGAATTTTATCGGCCCGGGTACTGATGTACCCGCTCCAGATTACGGAACCGGAGAACGTGAAATGTCCTGGATCTTGGACACTTATGTGTCGATGCGCCCCGGTGAAGTGGATGCAGCAGGTTGTGTTACCGGTAAGCCCGTTACACAAGGTGGCGTTCGCGGAAGAAGAGAAGCTACCGGACTGGGCGTTTTCTATGGCACCCGTGAAGTTTGCAATCTACCGGACCTCATGAAAAAACTTGGACTTCCCACCGGCATAGAAGGCAAGAGAGTCATCGTCCAAGGACTGGGGAATGTAGGATACTGGGCAGCTCATTTCTTTGAAAAAGCAGGCGCTAAGATCATCGGACTCGCCGAGTACGAGGGTGCTATTTTAGACGAGAAAGGGCTCAATGTTGAGGCCGTGTTCCAACATCGTAAAAAAACAGGTTCCATCCTGAACTTCCCCGGTGCTACCAATGTAGCCAACTCTTTTGATGCCCTCGAAGCGGATTGTGATATTCTGATCCCCGCCGCGCTTGAGAATGTGATCAATGGTGATAATGCTCCTCGCATCAAGGCCAAGATCATTGGAGAGGGTGCCAATGGCCCTCTTACGCCGGAGGCCGATGAAATTCTTGCCAAAAAAGGCGTGATTGTGATCCCTGATATGTATCTGAATGCAGGAGGAGTTACGGTATCCTACTTCGAGTGGTTGAAGAACCTAAGCCATGTTCGCTACGGCAGAATGGAAAAGCGTTTTACCGAGAATGTTAATACGACCATCTTAAACCAGATAGAGCAGCTGAGCGGTAAAACAGCCGATACAAAAGCCAGGGAACTCATCAAGCATGGTCCTGACGAAGTAGATCTCGTTTACAGTGGATTGGAAGAGACCATGATCAATGCTACGCATGAGATTATGAATGCCTGGAAAGAGAATCCATCGATACCGGACATGCGCACCGCTGCCTACGTAGTGGCCATAAATAAAGTAGCTACCATCTATGCTGAGTTGGGCATCTTCCCCTAACCTGTATTTTCTATTTTACCACACAAGAACATTCACTTTTGCAAAAAGCTGTCTCTTAGCAGAGACAGCTTTTTTATTTGATCTCGCCTTTGCGCAAAGACAATGATCAATAGACAGCCTGCGCCGGCTGGACTAGCCCCCATCCATATTGCGAATGACGGTTTGGAAAATTAGTGCTGTGTTGTTCGAGTCTATCCAACAGTTGTGCAGCCGTAAACCAGGGAAATCGACTCCATACCAAGGCGGCCATACCGGCCATAGTTGCCGTGGCCACTGATGACCCTCCGATGGTAGAGGGAATATCGCCTCTATCTGCTACCGTCAGCGGATGCTTTTTATCTACTGTTCTTTCCATTACTACTACAAAATCAACTTGTGGTCCACTATGACAAGCGGTGCAAGCCGTGAGCGCTCCACCCTCTCTGACACCTGTAACAGCTTGAACCTCGCTCATCGTAGCTGGGAAAATGACACCCGCCCAACCTGAAGTGAAGGACATTGAAGTTCCGGCAGCGCAGAAGATCAATTTCCCCTTATTGTATGCATATTGGATCGCATCACGCAATTGAGAACTGACCGTGATCCTACCCATACTCATACTGATAACCTTTACCTCTTTACGGTTAGCTGCCATTACAAAAGCATCACTGACCCCTCGCACCTCCCTTGCCGCATCGATAAAAACATCTTCGGCTGCACGGCATGCAATAAGATTGGTGTTATACGCAACGCCAGCTATATTTCCATCTGTCCCCCGCGGAGCAGCCAAGACCCCGGCCATGGCCGTGCCGTGGCCACATTGATCCTCTGGTGTTTCAACCGGTCCCAGGTTAATGATCCCAAAGAGTTGTCTTCTTGGTAAGGTCACCACTCTTTCGATTCTTCGCTTTTGCGAAAGCCCCTGATTGAATTGATCTCCGAGATTTTCCTGCTGATAACCGATCCCAGTATCGATCAAAAAAACACTGATACCTGCACCAGATGCCACTCTCCA
>JBIIHS010000107.1:0-6005 GCA_044235515.1 Chitinophagaceae bacterium
TTCTACTTGTCGGATCTTGCTTTACCGAGCATATTGGTTCGGGGCTGGAAGAACTGAAATTTTCCGTTTTGCAAAACCCACATGGTATTTTATTTGGTCCTGATGCCGTTTGTCAAGCTATCGACTCCTACATCGATAACAAGCCATACACACCGGAAGATCTTTTCTTTTGGCAAGAATCCTGGCATAGTTGGGACCACCACTCACGCTTTTCCAACACCGATAAAGAACAATGTCTTCTTGCTATCAATAGTGCGCAGCAGCAAGCACACCAGTTCATAGAAAAAGCCGATTGGTTGATCGTTACACTGGGATCTTCATTTTGTTACCGACTGACTAAGGAGGCTGAAAAAGCATCGCATCAGGTGGGGCAGGGGGTGGCTAATTGTCATCGTGCTCCGCAGCAATGGTTCAGTAAAGAATTGCTCTCGGTTTCCGAGATCGTAGCCTTATTAAAGAATAGTTTTTTGAATTTTTACCGGTTACGCCCTCAAGCTCGCATTGTGGTAACCATCAGTCCGGTTCGGCATAGTCGAGACGGTTTAGTCGAGAATAATCGAAGCAAGGCCCGATTGTTCGAGGCCCTGCAGCAACTTCAAGAACAGCAAGTCCCCTTTTATTATTTTCCAGCCTACGAATTGGTGGTCGATGTACTGCGTGATTATCGGTTTTATGATATTGACCTTGTCCATCCCAATTTTGCCGCAACAAGCTATGTCCTTGAACAGTTCAAGGAACATTGTCTTAGCCAGGAATCTTTGTCGATAGCAGAGCAGATCAAAAAACTCGTGATGGCCATGCGTCACAGACCCCGTCAGCCCAATACACAGCAACATCTTCAATTCTTGAAGCAGCATTATGTGTTGGCGCAAAGCTTACAAGGACAGTTTCCCGAAATCGACCTGCAGCAAGAGCTGTCTTACTTTAAAAGCGCAACCTCTTCCAATGCTTAGCGAAGACTAAATTGGTATTTCTTTTTAAGCAATTCTTCTAGCGAGCAGAGTAAGTCGTATTGGTGGTGGGCTCGTTCTTTATTTTGTCCCGGTCTTTGAAGTTGATAATACAGATCACCATTCAAATGATCCGTTATAAAGCGAAGAGACTGCATGTAGATCATCAAGAGCCCTGCGCTATGCAGCAAGGACTGCTCTGCCCGGGTCCATTGATCTTGCAGAGTAAGCAAGTAATTTTGGTAAAGTACTTCATACGATGCCGGTATGGCATAAACCTTTTTGGAGTTTTCGCTATTTTCATCGCAAGAAGCCACCATCGATCGGATCATGTCGCCCAGATCTGAAAAGAAATAGCCAGGCATGGTGGTATCCAGATCGGCGATGGCCAATACCTTTTTTCCCTCTTGGTCAAAAAGCAGATTACTGAGTTTCGCATCGTGATGCATTACTCTTTGCTTAAAATCAGGAGGGGAATTGCTGATATCTTTATAGAGCGTAATATAGCGCTTGCATTCCAGCAGGGCCTCGATCAGGGCTTCTGACTCGCGAATGCGCTCGGGAAGACCTTGTTCGATGGCCACTAAAAATTGGTCATATCGCAAGGACAGATCATGAAAACCAATCAGGGTAGGCTTCAGTAAGCGTACATCCAGATAGGAAAGCGCCTTGGTAAAATCAGCAAAGCCCTTTACGGCCTGTTTTAATTGATCGGGATGCTCAGCTTGGTGAAAGGTTTTGGAGACAATATGATCGGCAGCACGCCAGTATTCACCCGAAGAATCGCAGAAAAATGATTCGCCATTCAAAAAAGAAATGGGCTTGGCTATCAGGGCTGCGGAATTTCGGTGTTGCAAGCCCTGGTAAATCAATTGCAGATTACTGATGATGTGTTCAGGCTGGGTAAAAACAGTTTTATTGATCTGTTGTAAAAAAAAACGTTGGCCTGTTGGATGCCCTATGCAAAACGAGTAGTTGATCAGTCCATTGCTAATACGGGTATACTGTATCTGTTTAGAGGTACCCAGTAGGGCCTCAATGGCCTCGATAACAAGTGGGCTGCTCATATTAGTGTATGCGATCTCCTCGAACTTCCAATGAAGCGATCACGGTGGATTCATATTGAAGCCATTCCTTCCATCTTTTTCTGACCATTTGCTTATCGATGTAATGATCGGCCAATTTGATGAAAAGGGTGTAGTGACCTGCCTCGCTCTCCATGAATTTTCTATAGAATTTTCGAAGGTAGGCATCCTCGAGCCCCTCGCTGAGTCGTTTAAAGCGTTCGCAACTGCGCGCTTCAATTAGGGCCATTGTCAATAATTGATCGAGCATCCGGCCCTCCAGATCGCCTCCTTTTTGTTGAAAGTCGAGTAGCGCGTTTACATAAAGGTCCTTTCGCTGTTTGCCCAACTTCAATCCTCTTTTTTTCAATTCGGCCAGCACCGCTCTAAAATGCCCCCATTCTTCTGTAACGATAGGGGACAATTCCTCTACGATCATTTCATAGCCGGAGTAGCGTTGGATCAAGGATATACATGTGGTAGCCGCCTTTTGCTCGCAATAAGCATGATCGGTCAGGATATCCTCGAGTGATAAGGCAGCCAGATTGACCCAACGGGGATCCGTCGGCAATTGTAAGCGCAAAATGGTTTTCGTATCAGAAGATAGCATCACCCTCAAAACTAAGCTATCGGCTGATAATCAAGGGCAAACAGGCCCTAAAATTCAAAAAAATAGCTCCTAAAACCTTGCTATTTCGAAGAGTTTGCCTAGCTTTGCCGCCCTGATGTCGGATGAATCAGATAATCGGATGAAAAATTAAAAATCAACAAGATGCCATTAGCAAAAGAAAAAAAAGCTACCATTATCTCTCAGTATGCCGGTACGGCCAAGAATACCGGTTCCATCGAGGGACAGATCGCTCTGCTCACCGAGCGGATCAGCCAAATCAGCGATCATCTTCAAACCAACAAGAAAGACTTCTCTACTCACCGGGGCCTCATGCAACTGGTCGGTAAGCGTAAGCGTCTTCTGAACTATCTGCAAAAGCATAACCTTAGCGGTTATCGTAAGCTGATCGAGCAGTTGGGAATCAGAAAATAATTTACTGGTTTTTTCGTAGTAATCAATTTTTCGTTCGATCGTCTTGATCGAGGTGAATATAATTCTTGCTGCGGATTCCTTTTCCCTTTTACTTTTTATAACTGAGACGTCGTCTCCTAAAAATCGTATATGTTACAACAACCTATTCGTAAACAGTTCGATATCGGTCAAGGCCGTATTGTTACTATTGAAACCGGACGCTTGGCTCGCCAAGCCGATGGCGCTGTTACCGTATCCATCGGTAATTGTATGCTACTGGCCACGGTAGTGGCTAATCGCGAGCCTAAAGAAGGGCAAAGCTTTTTCCCCCTGACAGTAGACTATCAGGAAAAATTTGCTGCTGCAGGCCGTATTCCCGGATCGTTCTTTAAGCGCGAGGCCAAGCTAAATGATTATGAGGTATTGACCAGCCGCTTGATCGATCGGGCCCTTCGTCCCTTGTTCCCAGAGGACTATTTCTGCGATGTGCAGGTATTGGTTACTCTTATCTCCAGCGATCCTGAGATCATGCCAGATGCCTTGGCCTGCTTGGCTGCTTCTGCCGCATTGGCCGTATCTGATATTCCCATCAAAGAGATCATCTCGGAGGTGCGCGTATCCAGAGTAGATGGTTCTTTCATTATCAACCCGACGCGCAGCCAAATGGAAAAATCCGATATGGACTTTATTGTGGCCGCCACGGAGAAGAATTTGATGATGGTAGAAGGGGAAGCTAAGGAGTGTAGCGAAGAAGATCTTTGCAAAGTGCTCGAGCTGGCCCATGATGCCATTCGTGTCCAAGTGAAGGCGCAGCAAGAATTAAGACAACTCGCGGGTGTTACCTCAAAGAGAGATTACACAAAGCCGGCTTCTGATGAGGCTTTGAAGCAAAAAGTATATGCATTCGCCCAGCCAAAAGTATACGAAGTGGCGAAAGGTCGTCATAGTAAGCACGAACGCTCCGATCGCTTTGACCTTATCAAGACCGAGTTGATGAGCTATCTGAAAAAAGAAGCTGGTCTCTCCGATGCGGATAGCTTACCTGATCTTACCAAGAAGTTGGCCTCGACTTACTACGGCGACCTTCAGTACGATGTGGTCAGAGACATGATAGTAGACGAAAAAGTGCGACTCGATGGACGCGACCTCGAAACCGTTCGCCCGCTCGATATGGAAGTAGATGTGTTACCCTCTCCGCATGGTTCCTCTTTGTTTACAAGAGGGGAGACCCAATCGCTCACTACTGTTACGTTAGGTACCCCCATGGATGAGCTCTTGGTCGAGAGCGCTGCCAAATCCGTTGACTCTAAGTTTTATCTCCACTATAATTTCCCCCCGTTTTCTACCGGTGAGGTTAAGATGATGCGCGGACAGAGCCGCCGAGAAGTGGGACATGGAAACTTAGCACAACGCTCATTGAAGCAGATGATGCCTTCTGGCGATTTTCCCTATACGGTTCGTGTGGTTAGTGATATTTTAGAGTCAAACGGTTCTTCTTCGATGGCTACTGTCTGTGCCGGTTCTTTGGCTTTGATGGATGCCGGTGTGGGTACTCCTAAGCACGTATCAGGTGTAGCCATGGGACTAATTACCAAAGGCGACAAGTATGCTATCTTAACGGATATCTTAGGGGACGAGGATCACTTGGGTGATATGGACTTTAAAGTAACGGGTACACGCGATGGAATTTGCGGTGTTCAAATGGATATTAAGGTAGATGGCCTTAAGATGGAAGTTATGCGTAAAGCGCTCGATCAGGCTCGTCGCGGACGTCTGCACATCCTGGATGCCATGTACAATTGTATCCCTGCGTCTAGAGAAGAAGTTAAACCGCATGCTCCTCGCATGGTGAAACTCTTTATTGACAAAGAGTTCATTGGTGCTGTCATTGGGCCCGGTGGCAAGGTGATCCAAGAGATCCAACGCGAGACCGGTACCACCATTACGCTCGAGGAGATCAACAATAGAGGAGAAGTGAGCATATTCAGTGTTAACAAAGAGGGTGTTGACAAAGCCGTATCTTGGATAAAGGGTATAGTAGCTGTTCCTCAGATAGGGGACACCTACGATGCTGTCGTTAAATCGATTATGCCCTTTGGTGCTTTCGTAGAATTTTTACCAGGAAAACAGGGGTTGGTCCATATCAGTGAGGTCAGCTGGAAACGACTAGAAACGCTCGATGGATTGGTCAAAGAAGGTGATGCCATGAAGGTAAAACTGATCGGCACCGATCCTAAATCCGGCAAATTCAAGCTTTCCCGCAAAGCGTTGATCCCTAGACCCGATCAGCAAGGGCCTGAGGAAAATGCCTGATCCATTCACTAATCAAATTCAAGCCCTGCCTTGGCAGGGTTTTTTTTATGACAGGGTCCTATACCGAACTCATTTTTTCGCCACTCACACTGGAGCAATCCGATATGCTGATCGCGGCACTTTCGGAGCAGGGGTATGATGGATTTGAAGAAACACCTAGTGAATTACGGGCGTATATTCCCAGCGCCCAGTTTGATATTGCGGTGGCAAACGAGTTCGCTCATTACCACTCGGTATCCATACGCATAAACGAACTGCAGGCCACGAATTGGAACCAGCAGTGGGAGTCTAATTTCGATCCCGTTACGATCGAGTCGTTCTTGCATATCCGTGCGGCATTTCATCCTGTGTGGGGTCAGGCAAACCATGAGATCGTGATCACCCCCAAAATGAGTTTTGGCACCGGTCATCATGCTACTACGCGTCTCATGGCAACAGAGATGAGCAAATTACAATGGGATCAAAAGAAAGTCTTTGACTTTGGAACGGGTACGGGTATTCTGGCCATACTGGCCGAGAAATTAGGGGCTAGACAAATAGTAGCCATTGATAATGATACATGGAGTATCGAAAATGCGGCAGAAAATTTTGGCACCAACGAGTGTAAGCATATTGAGCTCCACTTGTCGGAACAGTTACCCGATCATAGTAAGTTTG
>JBIIHS010000198.1:0-3224 GCA_044235515.1 Chitinophagaceae bacterium
TTACTATGGAAAGATCGGTGCCCGTACCGTTATCAAGAACTGCGATATCGTCAAAGATGTTTGGATCGGAAGCGATGCTTACATCAAAGGAGCCAATAAACTCAAAAACCTGACCATCTCTTCAGATGAGCAAGCCTCTACACAGATCGGTGAGGGTTGCGAATTGGTCAATGGCATTATTGGGGTCGGCTGTCGGATCTTCTATGGCGTCAAGGCCGTTCGCTTTATGATGGGGAGTCATTCGCAGCTAAAATATGGCGCCCGCTTGATCAACTCTTATCTGGGAGACAACTCTACTATTTCTTGCTGCGAGGTGCTCAACTCGTTGATCTTTCCGGGTCACGAGCAGCATCATAACAATTCCTTTCTTTGCGCTGCCCTTGTACAAGGCCAAAGCAATATGGCGGCCGGTGCCACCATCGGCTCCAATCACAATTCAAGGGCCGCCGACGGAGAGTTGATCGCCAGTCGCGGGTTTTGGCCAGCGCTATGCGTAAGCATAAAACACAATTCGGTTTTTGCTTCGTATACCATGATCGCCAAAGGGGATTACCCCTACGAATTACATATTCCATTTCCCTTTTCGCTGGTCAGCAATCAGGCAGACACCAACGAGCTGACCATATTACCAGGATATTGGTTCATGTACAACCTGTATGCGCTGGCGCGAAACAGTGAAAAATACAAGGCCAGAGACCAACGGATAGACCGCTCAATTTATCTCGAATATGATTACCTGGCTCCCGACACGGTGAACGAACTTTTCAATGGGCTATCCCTTTTAAAGGAAGCCACGGGTCGGGCTTATGCCCTCGCCTCCCAACAAAAGATAGCCGCCAAACAACTGCTGAAAAAAGGAGAGTGGCTGCTCGAGAATAACTCCGCGTACGTTGATCAGCTCACTATCCTCGCAACCGGATCAGAGAATAGCAAAAGAAAGGTCAAGATTCTTAAAACCAGTCAGGCCTACCACCTCTACAAAAAAATGATCGTCTTCTATGCTGTTCAGCAATTACTCGAGGCCATGGCCAATGAAGACCATACTGCAAGATCAATACGAGCCCTGCTCTTAAAAGCAAAAGGGAAAAGAATAACCTTTAAAAATATGGGCGGGCAATTGATTCCAGCCTCTTCTTTGGGCCAGCTACTAAAAATGATAAAAAGTGGAGCCATAAGCGGCTGGGATGACATACATGCCTGGTATCGCGAGCAATCGCTACGTTATCCCTCTCAAAAACAAACCCATGCCTTGGCCTCACTATGGGAAGTAACCGGACTAATCCGTTCGCAACTGACCAATCGATCACTATTGGCCATAGTGCAAGAAGCACTGGCTACCAACCGTTGGATCGAAGAGCAATTGATCGCTTCAAGAAGTAAAGATTATCAAAACCCTTTTCGAAAATTAGTCTATGATACGGAAAGGGAAATGAACGAAGTTATGGGAAAGCTCGCCGATAACCCCTTTATTGCGCACTATCGCAAAAAGACAGCGCAGTTTGAAAAGCAGGCCGCTTCTTTACTGCATTTACTTAGCGCTAAGGCCTGAGTAGCGTCCCTCTTGTTCAGGTATGAATGGGGATATTGTATTGAATGGCGAGCTCACGCAATTCATAGATCTTTTTTACACCGATCTTCTCCATGATACGAGAACGGTGTGTGCCGATAGTGCTTCTATGCAATTGCATAATATCGGCTATATCGGTCAGTGCATAGCCCTTGATCATGAAGGAGCAGACCTCCATTTCGCGCTGCGACAACCTGTCAAAGGGATTTTCGGTGCGTGACAATAAGAAATCATCGGACATTTTCTGGACCAGACGATCACTTAAATAGAGTCCACCGGAGAGTATCAGTCGGATCGCCATGATCAATTCGGCGGGAGCGCTCTCCTTATTGACAAATCCTTTGACCCCAACCCGTAAAAAACGTTTTGCATAGACCGTATCCGGGTTCATCGAAAACATCATGATCAGTTGCGACGGCTTCTTCGCCAGCATATAATCAATAACCGTATGAATATTGGTATCGGGGATATTAACATCAAGAATGACCAAGTCAAAATCTCCTTTTGAAAAACCGGCGATCGCCTCCTTTGCGGTCATACAAGAAAAAAACTCAGCCTCTGGAAACTCCATTTTTAGGACCAACTCGAGCCCCTGTAAAGTAACGGAGTGATCATCGAACAATAAAAAACGCATCAAATCGGCGATTTAAATAGGACTAGTAAAATAGCTCTACAAAATAGCCAACGATTTCAAATTAGGATGTAGTTTTTTATTGAATAGTTTGTAGTTTTTTTTCTAAATCAAACTAAGTATGTTCCAGTCTATCGCTGCTTGATCAAGAGCGCGCTAATAACAGGTCTCTCTACACCATTATCGCCGGGTCTGATGGTAAGCTGATTGCCAATTACCATAGAAGAAGAACCACCTCCATCTAAATTCACAGCATCGGTGCAACCCAATGAGTTAAGCAATGAAGCTAGTTCCAGTAGCGTGATACCCGGATAACCTGCACTGGAATTATCTCCCTCTACCGCCATCAAAACAATCTTACCGCTCGTGGTATATCCTAGCGCAGTTCGAGGACGAGAACTAGTATTATTGACATTTATCAATTCTTCAATATCTGTAATCCTGACTACACCTCCTCTCAGCAGCATGGGTGATCCACCGATCGCTGACACCACATTCCAGGGACTTCCTCCCGCCGGAAAGCTCTCTGATGGTACCGCCTGGGGGGCACTACCCTCTGCATTAGGACTGGGTGCAGGGTAAGAGTAAATATTATCATTACCGGAGCCCACCGAGTAAATCCACGCGGTAACTGGCGTACCGCTACTCGTTATTCCAAAAGCTGCCCGCGTCGGGTAATACGACATAGAAGAAGAATTGAACAATCTGGTAACGGCTTTAATATTAGGGCTACTGGTCACCCCATTGTATTTGATCAGACTATAGGATTGATTACCGCCATAAAAACCACCATTGATGGCAACATACACAAGCCCGGTTTCAGCAGAGGCGAATTGACTGGTGGTTTTAGCCGTTGCACTCATGACCGGCTTGAATTCAAATCGATTGGTGCCTGGATCAAAAGCAACACAATAAGCCTTTACTTTTTTACCATTGTATAGCGTATCAAAACTAAAGGCCTGCATTCCGGAAGGGAAATTAAGAGAGAGCGTTGCGGAATACTTCCAACCGGGAGCTAGTGTGATG
>JBIIHS010000230.1:0-2675 GCA_044235515.1 Chitinophagaceae bacterium
TGATGATGGGCACCACAGGGGTGGGAGTACTGCCACCCCCTCCACCGGTATTGCCGCCGCCCCCCGAAGTCTTTGAGCAAGCCGTAAAAAGGACCAAAAAAAAACTCAGCAATAAATAAGCTCTTCGCATCGTGTTAGTTTTTATAAAGAGACCCCTGTATTCGATTTAGTGTTTCGTAATAAAAGAAAACCTCTCCTTCAAACCCATAGCGGCGGTTCAGGGAAATGAACTGACGCATCAAGCTGTCGCTGGCCTGGTAACCATCTCCAAGTGAAGTAAGGATACCTGGATATACTTTTGTTCGCAAAGAAAGTGGGACCTGCTCGCTCAGCTGCTTTAGGATCGATTCGTAGGCCTTGCCATTATAACGATACAACTGCGGAAAAACAAGATCGGCATAGCCCCCTTCGAGCCAAGCCGGCCAGTCTTGCAAATATTCCTCTTTGCTCCAAGGATAGATGCTCGGAGCCCAGCTTACGATACAGCCAGGACGAATGGACTTGACTACTTGGTATATTGACCTACCAAAGGAACTGAGCTGATCGGCTCTCCATTGCAACCATTGCTTTTGCTTCGGATCGGACGGTGGTAAAACACCGCCATGAGCACGGGCATATTGTCCTACAGTATAAGGGTCATAGCCTCCTTCGGAGGGCATGGCAGGCAAACGATCGTCTCCTTGTACACCATCCACTTCATAGTTCTTGACCACCTCCTTGATCAGAGAGACTACTAATTTTTGTGGTCCCGGATGTAGTGCATTCCACCAATAAAACCCATTTTTCTGCAGTAAGTCTCCCTTATTATTACGGCCGGCCCAAGCAGGATACCGTTGCAGCCACCGGTTATTACTATCTCGATACGCATAGGAAAATCCGAACTCGAACCACGCGTGCACCTTTATTCCCTGTGTGTGCGCCTCTTCAATCATCTCGCGTAGTGGATCTCGCCCAGTAAAAGCAGGATCCTGCGCAATCCCAATATATTTTTTTTGCACCCGGCTAGGATACAACGTGTATCCCCCATTCCATACCACTACAAAAAGATGATTGAACCCGTACTCCTTACAATTGCGTACGGTCTTTTGGATCTGCTCACGAGAGCGAAGGGCATCACTGGCTACATTGGTAATCCAGACACCTCGTACTGGTTCGGGAGTAGCGGGCTGCGCTATGGCCTGCTTTACCAAGCCAGATAAAAAAAGAAAAAAGAAAAAAAATAAGCTCCTGCGCATGACTGAACATTAAGATAATGACGACTTTCTGTACTCCATATAGCGATCATACAGATGATGAGCAGCACCATAAACTGATTGCGGACTCATAAAGTGAGAAAATTCAAAAGTGATAGCCTTATCATATCCCACCCGAGCTGCAGCTTCGAGTTTCAGGCGTAACTTTTCAAATTTGATGGGAAGAAACTTGATCGGCATGTCTCTGTCAAAACTCTCCGCATTGGTCCAGCATTGCATACCATATCGATCGGCCAGCTTTTTATTGACCCGAAAAAAATCTTCCAACTCATGATACGTAATATGTCCATCTTGGAAGGCTACGGCATCAACGGCTCCTTTTACACCATCAAAGATCTCATCCCATTCCTTTTCGTGATCTTGTACCGATACGGCATTCTCCTTGCTCAGTTGGCCACTGGCCGCCAGCACCGCCTTTTTTCCATCGATCCAAGGAGAAATAAAAGTAGGTAACCCCCCACTCACCGCTTTGCATTGCATACCGAGTGTCCTGAACGCTTCGATCGCTCCTTTGGTCTTTCGGCTGATCTCCATGCTCAGATACCACCCTTTAAAAGAAGAATAATGCCCGTATTGATTCCATACTTCTTCGATCACATAGCGATTAAGATCGATCTCGTGTTGCATATTTCCTGTATCCCAATAGGCACCGCTATCATAAAGCCCAAAATAAAATTGCATATCATATCGCTCCGACAGCTCCAGAAATAATTTGACCAGATCGATAGGCGGCGTAAAACAATTATGTTGTTTGATCAAATACGAAGAAGGATAGGTCAGAAAATCGCGGTACCCACTGCGGATCAGGATCACAGTATCGATACCCGCTTTTTTCATGTGCTGGAAATCGAGCTCCCACTGAGCAGGTCCCCAATTTTGGTGAGGGATATCGTGGCTGATCTCGTCAATGAACGTACCGGTAATGAGCATAGCAAGAATTATTGATCAGAATTGGTTTTATGCAAAGGGACCAGCCAACTTACAACAAAAGCAGGAACTGTGCAGAGCATCACCCATAAAAAGAACTGCTGATAACCCAGGGCATCGGAAATAGCCCCGCTCATCATTGAGGCAAGGGTAAATCCAAAATAGGTTAACGCACTTCCGAACGCATAATGGGCCATCTGGTACCGACCAGGTGCCAATTGTTGCATAATGAACAAGATCAACCCGATAAAACCAAACCCGTACCCGAAATGCTCTACCGAAATAGCCAAGCCTACCACCCAGGGGGCGGTGGCTTGAGTAAAGGCCAAATAAGCATAGGCCGCAAATGGAAGATTAAAAAAAGCGCACAAGACCATTAATGTCTTTCGAGTCAATCCTTTGTTGGCGACAAAATAACCAGCCAGCAAAGAACCGACCACAAAGGCAGCGGTACCATACACGCCGGTCAATAACCCCACTGTGGCCTCATTGAGA
>JBIIHS010000108.1:0-5878 GCA_044235515.1 Chitinophagaceae bacterium
TACAAACTGGGTAAAAATCCGATGAGCGCCACTACCCTCCAATTGCATAGCCCCGGGTTCGCCTTTTCGTCCGCGCAAGACCATATCGGTATTCTCCATGAATAACTCGACGGGTTGCGACTGATCTCCCAACAATAAAAAAACCAGCGAGGGCTCCGCTAATTCTCCCTTTAGCACAAATTGATTGCTGTTAATTCGGCCGGTAGTCAGCGGGGTGTTCTCGCCACTACGGATCAATTTCACCTCGCTGCCATCGGCAAATCCCTCTACTTGCCCTGTTAAGGTAAAAGAAGATTTTGATTGAGCCATAAGTAAAAAAGGACTCATCAACGAGCAACAAACGATCAATACCAGACGAGCAATCATGAGACTATTTTTTTGATGATTTTTCAAAGATAGGCGATCAGCGTAGCTGTTGTCGGAACTGAAGTAAAGATTTGAAGTCTTTTTCGCCAGGTGAAAGCTCAAATTCCGTAGTCAGGTCCACTCCAAAAAAGTCAGGATGGTCGATCCCTCTGACCAGGGAGGCCTTCGATGCATTGATGCCTCCCGAAATAAAAAAGGGCTTTTCGATACGGGCCTTTTGCAGCAGCGAGTTAGAAAAAGGGCCTCCATAAATAGATCCACTCGCGGCAGGGCCGCTAAATAAATAATAATCACAAACCGCATCATAAGGGGCCACCAGCTCATCAAGCGAGGAGATATCCTCACTCACATAAAAAGATTTAATGACCTCTGCTTGCGTGCTCAGGTCTTCGCAAAGCGAAACAGATTCTTCCCCCACTAACTGAACGGCATCGAGTTTATATTCGTCGATCAGGTCCAGGGCCTCACTGAGCGAAGGATTTCGAAGGATCCCCACTTTTCGAATATCAAAATCTGCCTTTTTAATATCATCTCCGGACAAAGTACGGCCGGCATACCAGGGTGAATCGGGCAAGAACACCAGACCGGCCATATCGATCTCAAGACCATCAAGTTGTTGAAGCTGCTTAAAGCTGGTAATACCGCAGAGTTTTATATTCATAGTAGGTTCTAAAGATAAGACGACCTGGCAAATATCGAAATTTCGCCAACAATACAAAGATCGTTTTTGGCGGTGTTTCTGCAGCGCCTCTTTTGACTTATCTTTCTGGTTACAAAAGTATTGAATCATGCAAAAGAGAATTGGCTATTTAACAACGCTTTTACTATTGCTAATTGCGTATGGTCCGTTGAACGCGCAACAAACGGCTGGTTACAAACTCCCTCCCAAAGAAGTGGCCGACATGTTGCTGGCCAAACGGCCTGCCAGTGTCAGCATAGACAATAAAGGCGAGTGGATGCTTTTGAGTGAGAGTAACAGCTATGCTGAGATGGAAGAGTTGTCTGCACCAGAACTCAAGATCGCGGGGCTGCGCATCAACCCCCGAAATGCCGGACCCAGCAGACAATCACTGATTCATTCAGTAACCTTACGCAATGCGATCACCCAAAGAAGCTACTCGATCAGCGGACTCCCCCAACCGCTCAGGGCCACTGCCATCAGCTGGAGTCCCGATCAACGAAAGATAGCCTTGCTGCAGATGGGGCCAGATCGCATCGATCTTTATGTTATCAGCGTTGCTCAACAAAAAGCTACGCGAATCAATTCGTCTCCGATCAATGCGGTCTTGAACCGATACCAATGGAAAGATGATAATACGCTGCTCTACTTTACCTGCACACAACCCTTATCGAAGATCCCCGCCAAGCCCGATATTCCTTCGGGCCCGTCGGTGCAAGAAAACTATGGTAAGGCCAGTCCACGTCCCACCTTTCAGGACCTGATCAAAACGCCACATGACGAAGCCTTGTTTTCTTTTTTTGCGCTCACCCAACTAGTGAGCAATACGGGAGGAAAGGAGACCCTGATAGGCCGGCCGGCCCTGTATCAACGACTGGTCACATCACCTGATAAAAAATATTTCTTACTAGAGATCATCGAAGCTCCTTTTTCGTATACCGTACCGGCCAGTGGCTTTGCCTCCCGGGTCCTGATCTGCGACGTAAATGGTAATAGTGTTAAAGAGTTAGCCAAACTCCCCTCGGCAGAGACGGCCCCTTCAGGGAATGATAATGTCCAAAATGTGCCCCGCAGTTTCGACTGGCGAGACGATGAACCCGCCACCATTACCTGGTGTGAGCCACTCGACGGAGGACTCCTTAAAAATGATGTCCCTTATCGCGATGCCGTCTATGCCCTTAGTGCCCCTTTTACGTCGGATAAGAAAAAACTCTTTGCCACCAAAATGCGATACAGCAATACCCTATGGGGCAACGAGGGACTTGCTTTGGTAACTGAAGGGCTGCGATCAAAACAATTAACGGCGCTTAACCGCTACAATCCGATCACAGAAGATCTTGAGCGATTGATGACACGCAATACTACCAATGCCTATGCCAATCCGGGTTCCCCACTGACCCGTCAAAATAGCTTTGGCAAACAAGTGGTTTGGACCATCGATAAGGGAAATAAAGTGTTAATGATAAATAATACGGGCAGTTCCCCCAAAGGTGATCTTCCCTTTATGATCGCGTACGATGTGCACAGTAAAAAAGCGGATACACTTTGGCGTTGCAAAGAGGGTCGCTTCGAAACTATCACAAAAGTGCTTGATGCTGAAAAAGGCATCGTCGTTACACAACGAGAGAGTGAAAAAGAAGTGCCGAATTATTATCGAATGCTGCTTTCCGAACCCAACCAGGCCGTGGCCCTGACGCAATTCATCAACCCGTACCCGGCCATGGAAGGCGTTCAAAAACAAAAAATTTCCTATAAAAGAGCCGATGGCATAACCTTGACTGGCGAACTGTATTTACCCAAGGGGTACGATCCGAAGCGAGACGGAAAATTGCCAGCGCTTCTGTGGGCTTATCCGGCTGAGTACAATTCGGCGGCCGATGCGGCGCAGATCAGAGGCAGTGAACATCGATTTACATATCTCGGCGGGGGGTCACCCGTGTTTTATGTGACGCAAGGATATGCAGTGCTCAATAATGCCGAGATGCCGATTGTGGCTTCTTCCTCGGAGGGTAAGCCCAACGATAATTTCATTGAACAATTGACCCTGAATGCCGAGGCCGCCATTCATGCACTCGATTCAATGGGAGTTGGCGATCCTAATCGCGTGGCGGTAGGAGGACATAGCTATGGAGCCTTTATGACAGCGAATCTGCTCGCCCACACCAAACTATTCAAAGCAGGTATTGCACGCAGCGGGGCCTACAACCGCACCCTGACCCCCTTTGGGTTTCAAAATGAGGACCGCACCTATTGGGAAGCCCCCGATCTGTACAACAGAATGAGCCCCTTTAGCTATGCCAATCAGATCAAAACCCCGATCCTGCTTATACACGGCGAGATGGACAACAACACGGGTACCTTTCCGATCCAAAGCGAGCGCATGTTCAATGCGGTCAAAGGTCACGGCGGCACCGCCCGTTTTGTGAGCCTTCCCTACGAATCACATGGATACACAGGCAAAGAAAACCTCTTGCATGTGCTGGCTGAGCAATTTGAATGGCTCGAAAAATTTGTAAAGAACACGCCGCCGACACCAACAGAGAAGAAGGGATTTTAATACCCGTTTAGGAACAGCCCACCGACCGGGGGGTGCCGCTAAAAATCCTTAATTTTGCGGCTTATTAAACCCTGTTAAACCGCTTACTATGGCCGACCTTTTTGAAAGACTACTAAAGAACGCCGGACCGCTTGGACAGCACCGCGAAAGAGCCCATGGTTATTTTGCTTTTCCCAAGCTGGAAGGAGAGATTAGCAGCCGCATGAAATTTCGTGGTAAAGACATGATCGTTTGGAGTTTGAATAACTATTTGGGACTGGCTAATCATCCCGAGGTTCGTAAGGCCGATGCCGATGCGACCGCCCAATACGGACTGGCCTACCCCATGGGAGCCCGTATGATGAGTGGCAACAGTAATTACCACGAGCAACTCGAAGCAGAGCTGGCTGCCTTTGAACAAAAAGAAGACTCCATATTGCTCAATTTTGGATACCAGGGAATGGTGAGCGTGATCGATGTACTCTGTGGTCGTCACGATGTGATCGTGTACGATGCAGAAAGTCATGCTTGCATCATCGATGGACTGCGTTTGCATCCTGGTCATCGTTATGTCTTTAAGCATAATGATGTGGAGGATTGCGAAAAACAGTTACAACGTGCCACGGCCCTTATCGAAAAACAAAAGACCGGTGGCATCTTGGTGATCACGGAAGGTGTCTTTGGTATGGCCGGTGATCAGGGAAGGCTAAAAGAGATCGCTGCGCTCAAGTCTCGCTATCAATTTAGATTATTGGTAGATGATGCCCATGGGTTCGGCACACTCGGAAAGACCGGCGCCGGGGCGGGAGAGGAACAAGGTGTACAGGATCAGATCGATATTTATTTTTCAACCTTCGCCAAATCGATGGCGAGTATCGGAGCCTTTGTAGCCGGTGATAAACCTATTGTGGATTATATCCGCTACAATATTCGTTCGCAGATCTTTGCCAAGAGTCTTCCTATGCCGCTCGTATTGGGCAACCTGAAGCGACTGGAGCTGTTGCGCAATCATCCCGAGCTCAAAGACAAACTGTGGAGCAATGCACGTAAACTGCAACAAGGACTCAAGGAAAGAGGTTTCGATATCGGCAAGACCGATTCGGTCGTTACGCCTGTATACATGAAGGGTGGTGTCGAAGAAGCCACCGCCATGGTCATGGACCTGCGCGAGAATTACGGGATCTTTGCCTCTATCGTAGTATATCCTGTGATACCAAAAGGACATATCATATATCGCCTGATCCCCTCTGCCGTACATACCGACGAAGATATTCGCCTGACCCTCGAGGCGTTTACTGAGACCAAACTCAAACTCGATGCCGGCGCTTACAAAGTAGAGGCCATTCCCGATATGGCAGAAAAAAAATAATAAACTATGCGACTGCTCCTCCTCTTTTTATGGCTACCGGCCCTATGCTTTAGCCAGACCAAGTCCATCACGCTCGAAGACATCTATAAAAAGGGGACCTTTCGGACCGACCCCGTCGCCGCATCCTTTGGTGCCGAAAAAGCAGCAACTCCTGCTGTCAATTGGGATCGTTTTAACGATGCGCAAGGAAAAAAGATTGGGCGGCCAGACGAGATCATTCTCAGTGAGACTTATCCTAATCTGCAATTGATCAAGGTCAAGACAGAACCTATTTACCGGAGGTCTTCCAAATCGCTGCTTTATTTGTACAACAGTGTAGACTCTTCACTGACGGCCATTGGAGGCACCACCAAATCGCTGCATCCCCAGTTCTCCCCCGACGGACAGCACATTTCGTATGTACAAAACAATAACTTGATCTTATACCATATACCCACGGCCACCTACAAATCGGTGACCACCGATGGTAAATGGAATTATATTATCAATGGAAACTGCGACTGGGTCTATGAAGAAGAATTTGAATTCAGCCGGGCTTACGAATGGAGCCCCAAAGGAAATTACATCGCCTATTATCGATTTGATGAATCGGGGGTAAAAGAATTTAATATGACCCTTTATGATAATGCGCACAACAGCGATTACCGTTATAAATATCCCAAGGCCGGAGACGACAACTCGGTAGTGGAGATCTACATTTACGATGTCAACAAGGACACCAAGGCAAAGGCACAATACGAAAAGGGCGATATCTATATTCCCCGTATCAAATGGACCACTGATGATCGGCAGTTGGTGGTATACTGGATGAACAGACATCAAAACGAACTAAAACTGCTGCGCACCGATGCCGCCACCGGAAACAGTACGCTACTCTATGCCGAAAAGAATAAATACTTTGTAGAGATCAACGACGACTGGTGGTTCT
>JBIIHS010000008.1:0-18249 GCA_044235515.1 Chitinophagaceae bacterium
TAAGCTTTTGACCAATTCGATATTGCGCAGTGATTCGGTGGTGGCACCGGCCAGCGATGCCGTTTGGGTAACGATATTTTTTTGAATGATCTTTACTTTATGGCTGAATTTATTGGAGAGGTAGGCTAGCAAAAAGATGCCCCCAAAATAAAAAATTGGAAGTCGCCAATCGATAGTGGTTGCATAGATGGCAACGAATAAAATGCCTACCAATACGGGAAACAGAATATTGATAAAAGCAGCGACCAGTTTTTCGGTATCGACCCTGACCTTTTGTAAGATGCTAAGCGTTTCTCCACTTCGCGCATCTTCGAACTCTCTGAAAGGAAGCTTCATGGCATGTTGTAGCCCCTCGGTAAACACGCTGGCTCCAAATTTTTGGGTGACCAGACTAAGGCAATAATCCTGAAAGGCCTTGGCGATGCGACTGACCATGGCTACCGATACCGAAGCCAGTAATAGAGCCATGACACCGTAATGGGGAGCTTCGCGAAAGGAGAAGAAAAAACTATCGTAGCTATATTGTTCCTTGTGTTGGGCAAAATGATTTGCCAAATTGACCAATTTACCAAAGATGATGGGGTCGATCAACGAGAAACCGATATTGATCGCCGAGAGCAGTAAGACCAAGGCAACCAACAACCGATGGGGTCGTAGATATTGAAACAGTACTTTCATTGATGTGTAATTGTGGTCTTGCAAAAGTCGACATAATCGGTCATTTATTTTAGTTTATCTGGCCCAGTTCTCGCGGTCGAGACTTCTGTATTGGATGGCCTCGGCAAGGTGTTCGATTAATAGGGTCTCTTGCTGTGCCAGGTCGGCAATTGTGCGAGCAATTTTAAGCAAACGATCGTACGCTCGGGCCGAAAGCCGCAATTTTTCCATCGCGCTGCGCAGCAGTTCGCGACCGCTGTTATCGAGCCGACAATTTTTTTCCAGCAGGGTTCCCTCTAGTTGCGCATTACAGTAGCGCCCCGGTTCTTGTTTCATTCTGTTGGCCTGAATAGCTCGCGCCTGCACTACGCGTTCGCGAATGGTTTGTGAACTCTCTGAGATAGTGGTGGATCCAATTTCTGTGGGAAGCACGGGCATGATCTCTATTTGCAGATCGATGCGGTCTAGCAAAGGCCCGGATAAACGATGCAGATAGCGCCTGACCTCGCCTGGGGCACACTGACAACTCCGCGTCGGGTGGTTATAGAAACCACAGGGGCATGGGTTCATGGCTGCGATCAACATGAACGAGGCCGGAAATTCGAGGGAGCGTCCCATTCTGGCAATACAAACCCTTCTTTCCTCGATGGGTTGCCGCAACATATCGAGCACGGTTCTCTTGAACTCGGGCAATTCATCCAAAAATAAGACCCCGTTATGTGCTAGTGATATCTCTCCCGGTTGCGGCATAGCGCCCCCGCCGATCAAGGCCTTATCTGAAATGGAATGGTGTGGATTGCGAAAAGGACGATCGGTCAGCAAATTCGAATGATCGGAGATCTTTCCTACCGCCGAATAGATCTTGGTCGTCTCCAGCGCTTCTGCTGCGGAGAAGGGCGGCAATATCGACGCCACTCTTTTTGCCAGCATGGTTTTACCGGCTCCAGGGGCTCCCACTAAGAGGGCATGATGCCCACCGGCAGCGGCGATCTCCAGTGCCCTTTTGGCCTGTTGTTGACCTCGTACCTGGCTAAAATCAAATGGAAATAGTTTGGGTTGATGAAGAAAGGCGGTAGATTTTTTTTGTCCGGCTGTCAACGCAGCCGTCCGACCGGCAAAGAAGCCGACAATATCTTGAAGCCGCTCTGCTCCCCATACCGATATTCCCTCAACCCATTCAGCTTCTCCCAAATTGGCCGCTGGCACGATCAATTTTTTTGATACTGATCGTTTTGTTTGTATCGCTATCGGCAAGGCTCCCTTTATAGGCCGAACCGCACCGGTGAGCGATAATTCTCCCATGATGATAAAGTCAGCGAGCGCATCGGGTTCTTCTATTTGCCCGGAGGCTCCCAGAATTCCCAATGCGATGGGCAGATCAAAGGCCGTACCGTTTTTTCGAATATCGGCCGGCGCCAGATTGATGATGAGTTTTGTTCTGGGAAATCGATATCCATTTGTTTTGAATGCGCTTTCAATACGTTCGAGACTTTCGCGGACCGCACTGTCCGGAAGGCCCACGATCAGGGAGGATTTGCCGGTAAGTAACCAATTTACCTCAATAGTGATAGGAATGGCCTCCACTCCTTGCAAGGCGCTTCCAAAAGTGGTAATGAGCATGCCATAAGATAACAGCAAGGTGGCCGAAATGCAAGCGATCAGCCCTCGAGGTGAATGGTAAAGACGATCATCCGGCTTTGGATCTTATCGAAGATATTCGAAAACCGGAGGTTCTCATCGCGGGCATGAATATTGCGCATGCCATTGCTGATCTTGATCTCAGGCGAAAAGATAAAACTGGGAAAAAAGAAATTGAACCCCATGCCGAACTCCGGCCCATAGTCATTTTTCTCTATTTTAACCAATTCTTCGGCACGCTTGGCACGCGCATTACTGGCCATATCGATATCGGCCTTAAAACCAGCAAGGGTGTAGACCCTGAAATTTCCGATCCGATCACTTTGAAATTTCAGTTGAATCGGAAACGACATCGTGACCGATTCAACTTTTTTGATCACTTCTGTTTCGTTGTTACCATCGGGATGCGCCAGTTTGTAATAGATGTTGCGCTCCATAAAAAATAGCTGGGGATTGAAGCGGGCTTGAAAGCGATCCGAGATCCGTGCCGTGGCAGAAAGACCTAGTGAGATACCGCCCGAGTTGGTGGGCTCAGCTACCAAGACACTGTCGTAGGCCAGAAAGCGGGGATGAAATTGCGTGTGAAACCGAGAGAGATTTCCGCCAATGCTAATGCCAAAATAATACGGTTTTTCATCGTGATCGGCTAAGTTGATCTCGAGGGTGCTGCCAGGTGTTTGCGCGAAAGCGTTGTTCGAAACAACACTAAGCAGAAAGATGATCAGAAAGACTTTTGAGCGGTGTATAAACAACATATTCCAAATGTCAGCGGTTCAAAACGAGTATTACTATAGCCGGCCTCCTGTAGCAGTTCAACAAAGACCTCCCGGTCTGGAAAGGCATTTGACGATCGGTTCAGGTACGCATAGGCCTCGGCATCGCTATTGAGCGTTTGCGCCAATCGGGGCGCCCATCTTTTCATATATCCATTGTATAATGAGCGAAAGAAGGCGTTACGGGGAGTAGCAAACTCCAATACCACCAATTGTCCCCCTGGTTTCAAGACCCGAAGCATTTCTTGGAGCCCGGCCTGCAGGTTTTCAAAATTTCGTACACCAAAGGCCACCATTACTGCATCAAACGACCTATCGGGGGCATTTATTGTTTCGGCATCGCCTGAAACAAGGCTGATCTTTTGCTCCAGGTGTTGGTGTTTTACTTTTTGTCGGCCTACCTCGAGCATTCCTTCCGAGATATCGATACCCAAAATATGATCGGGCTGTAAAAGGCGATAGGCCAGCAAGGACATATCCGCCGTACCGGTGGCCACGTCCAGCAGTTTTTTTGGGGAATTTTTTTCTAAGTGAGCGATGGCTTTCTTGCGCCAGTACAGATCGATCCGGGCCGATAAAAAGCGATTGATAAAATCGTAGCGGCCGGCAATTCGGTCGAACATGGCGGCTACCTGCTGTTTCTTGGTTTGGGTGCTATCGGCCAGGGGGGTTACGTTGTCGTGCGGAAGCGGTTGGCGCATCGGGCAAATATAGTTACAGTTGAGTAATTGGCGGGGAAGCGTTTACTTCGCAGAGAATACATATGAAAGAGAGTATACAATCGGCCCGTTATGTGATCAGTAGTGCCACGCACAAGCAATGTCCCTTGCCTGACCGGCCAGAGTATGCCTTTATCGGTCGAAGCAATGTGGGCAAGTCATCCCTTATCAATATGTTGACCGCCCAGCAACGTCTGGCCAAGACCTCGGCCACACCTGGAAAGACACAATTGATCAATCACTTTGAAATTATTGGAACCGATAAAAAGAAATGGTACCTGGTCGATTTGCCCGGCTATGGCTATGCCGCAACCGTCTCTCAAAAAGCCCGCAACAATTGGGGTAACATGATCGAATCGTATATCCGCAAGAGAGAAAATCTGATCTCGTTGTTCGTGCTCATAGACAGTCGCCATCTTCCACAAGCGATCGATCTTGATTTTATCAGACAACTCGGAAGCTGGCAGGTGCCGTTCTCGATCGTGTTTACCAAGACCGATAAGAACAAGCCCGGAGCGACTATTCGAAATGTCGAGACCTTTAAAAAGGCCTTGCTAGAAGAATGGCGGCAGCTACCTCCTTTATTCCTCACCTCGGCCGTCAAAAAAGAGGGCAGAGAGGAATTGCTTTTTTATATCCGCTCGCTGCACGAAACCTTTGCTCCCTAGTGTCCAGCACCCAAGTAGAGCTGACAGTGGCTATAACGGAATCGATCAGTTTACCGCTTTATTGGCACAGCTACTGCTGGCAAAGGCCTCGGGTTTGGCCTTGAAGGCAAAGCCCATACCCAAGATATAGCCCATGGCCTCACGAAGGGCATCATTGCTTTTAAATTGCGGATTGGTATTGATATCGGCATGCACCTCCATGTCGACATCATATTGTGTAAATAAGGGGCATAGTTGGTAAGCAATGTCGATACTTTTAGCTACCTCTGTAAGCATTCTTTCTTTGATCGTATAGGGCTGTTGTGTTTTTTCGTTATGAATGAACATAAAGCCACCCTGGCCCTCTCGCAAAAACACGATGACCGTGGCGAACTCAGTCTCTTTTCCTTTTACTTGAGAATCAGTTCCGATACAAACTTTGAGTCGATATCCCTTTTCCGTTTCGCGACAGATCGCTTTTTCTACAGCTTCGAACAGGGGGAACTCCAGCGGGTCACCATTGAATTTTCTCCATTGCATAAACGAGGGTTTATACAATTTACAATTAACCCTCCAGCGGTATGGATTTGCTGTTCACAAAATATGCACAAAGAGGACAGACTAGTGCAAATGATATTGCCCTGTTTGCAATAGGACCAAGGTGCAGGCCTCTTGCGTGATGATCCCTAGTTGGTTTGCCAAGGTGGCCAGGACGGGGTTTTCTGTGCCTGGGTTAAATATGATGCGTCGGGGACGAAGGGCTACTATCGATTCATAATACGCTTCTTGATGAGCAGGATTCAGGTACAACGTTATTGTATCGATCGTCAGCGTTGTAGACAGTGTGGTATGAATCGGAACATCCAGCACTTGTCCGGCTTTTTTTCCAACAGCCCATACTGGGTGCTCTTTTTTTCGAAGGGCCACAATAGCGAGAAAACTGTAACGCTCGGCATTTTCAGAGGCGCCCAAGACCAAGGTGGATATTTTAGTAGGCATAAGAAAGGCTAAACGCTTCTAGGTATATTGACGGCGCTGTTCGGTGCCCGATGTAGATTTAAGAGGCTGATCAAAGAAATAGGCGAACTGGATTTTCCAGGAATCGTTTTACCGTTTGCAAGAAAGCGGCCCCGGTGGCCCCATCTACACTGCGATGATCACAGCTGAGCGTCAGCTTCATGACTTGCGTAGCGGCAAAGCCCTCTCCTTTACGTACGATCTTTTCGCTGATGCGTCCTACTGCCAGAATACAGCTATCGGGCGGGTTAATGATGGCGGTAAACTCTTCGATATCCATCATCCCCAGATTCGAAATGGTAAAGGTGTTACCCGAGAATTCGTTGGGTTGAAGTTTTTTACTCTTTGCTTTTCCTGCCAATTCTTTTGTTTCAGCGGCAATTTGGGAGAGTGTCTTTTGATCGGCAAACCGAACTACCGGTACGATCAATCCATCCTCGATGGCAACGGCCACACCAATATGCACGTGTTGATAACGTCTGATCTTATCGCCCAACCAAGAGGCATTGACGGCAGGATGCTCCCGCAGTGCCAAAGAGACGGCCTTTACGATCATATCGTTGAAACTCACTTTTACCGGACTAAACTCGTTGAGCTGCGCTCTGGCTGACATGGCATTGTCCATGTTCACTTCCATCTTCAGGTAAAAATGGGGGGCACTGAATTTACTCTCGGCAAGTCTTTTTGCGATAACACCTCGCATTTGCGAGTTGGGAATATCGGTATACCCCTCGGTAGCTTGTCCGGTGAAAGGGGTTACTGGGGTGGTTGTTACAGGCAGGGTGGCGTGGCCCGGCTGGAAGCGATCGATATCCGATTTGATGATCCGTCCGCCATCTCCACTTCCTTTCATCAGTCGAAGGTCTACCCCCTTTTCTTTGGCTATTTTTTTGGCTAACGGCGATGCAATGATGCGTCCAGTAGAAGGAGGTGTAACCGCCTCTGTGATCACTGGTAAGCTTGCGGTAGCGGGCATCGCGTTGGTCGTAACCGGCGCAGAGGCGCTTGTCAATGTGGCTGTCGGAGCCGGTGATGGCGTTGTTGTTGAAGTGGGTTGAATAGCGGAGCTTTGTGTTTGTGCCGCTACGATGGCATTTACATCTACTTTACCTTTTTCTCCAATGATGCAAAGCAGCCCGTTAACGGGAATCTTTTCTCCCTGTTGAGCACCGATATATAAAAGCGTTCCGTTTTTGTAACTCTCCAATTCCATGGTGGCTTTATCCGTTTCGATTTCGGCCAGCACCTCTCCTTTTTTTACGGTATCACCCACTTGTTTGTTCCAGCTGGCAATGACACCTGCTTCCATGGTATCACTGAGGCGAGGCATGAGCACCACTTCTTCGAGTTTAGAGATGTCTAGGGTAGAAGAAGGAGCGCTACTCAGGGAAGGAGTCGCCGTGGCTGGTTCTGATGGGCTGGGGGTTGTTGTAGTAACGGCAACGGGCGAGCCAGCGGCAGGGCTCTTGAGTAGTGCACTAATATCTTCCCCTGGTTTTCCGATGATGGCCAATAGGTCATTCACTTGGAGCTTGGCTCCTTTATCGGCGCCGACATGCAGTAAAACACCGTCTTTGTAACTCTCCAATTCCATGGTGGCTTTATCGGTCTCCACCTCGGCCAGGAGGTCACCTTTTTTAACTGTATCACCTACCTTTTTATGCCAGGCGGCGATCACTCCCTCTGTCATGGTATCACTCAGTCGGGGCATTAAGATCACTTCAGCCATTCACCGTTCAATTTAAGGCTCGAAATTAAGGAAAATGCGCAATCAGTAGTCCAGTTCAAGGCGTAGCCTTGCTCTCAGCTCCTGCGCCAGTGGATATTGTTTAACGATCTCTTGAAATTGCTCCTTGCTATTGAGCATGCCCTCGGCTGCGGGCTGTGGGGCCGGATCTTCTTGCACCACTACGGCAAATTGTAACCCTCTTGTCTTAAGCTGGTCTTGCAAGAACTGAAACAGCTGGTTCCGCTCTTGCTCAATGAATTTTTGCTCAATATTGTTGTTGGTGATTACCTCGAAGCTATTTTTATCCGCTATCTCCAAGCGGGCAGCCGAGAAGGGTTGTGCCGCCGGATTACGCTCGGCACGCAGTTTATCGGTGTATTGTGCCCAGGCGGAGCGAAGCGACTCTAACTCCAAAGACTTTTCGGTAACCCCATTGGTTTCATTTCCGCTGCCTTTGAACTGTTCTCTGATCTTGCTGAGCGCACTCAATCGGGGCGACACGATCCGTTGTTCCTCTTGTTGCGGCTCGGTGATCTCTTGATTCTTTGCAGACAATAAAGGGGAGGTTGGTCCTCCTTCATTTGCCACCAGGGGCTTGGCGAACGGAACAGGGGTAGATGTTGTCGTTATGGATGGCGAGGAGGCAATTCCTTTTTTTGTGGGATGGTTAGCGCTGCTAAGGGGTTGAATCCAATCTCCTGTGTAGCGTCGAATGGGGGTCATTTTAAACCCGATGGGGGCATCAGCTATTTTTTTTTTGACCAGTCCGGTCTCTTCGGTACTGAGCGAAAGGGCTTGTTGCAAGTAGGCCAGTTTGATCAGGGCCATCTCTACATGCAACCGTTTATTGCGTGCCATACGGTAATGGAGCTCCGCCTCGCCGATTATATTCAGTGCACTCACCAGATAGGCGGCACTGATCGCCTGGGCAGATTGTGTATACTGTGCCTTGAAGTTCTCGACGGTGTCCAATAACTCGGCGGCCGCCTTGTCTTTACACACCAACAGATTTCTGAAAAATTCGGCTAGCCCATTCAAGACCAGATCGCCCTCGAAGCCCTGTTGATTGATCTCGTTATAGAGCACCATCATGCCGCTCAGGTCTTGCTGTTGCATCATGGCCAGCAACCGAAAATAGTAATCGGCATCCAAGATATTCAGATGTTCCAGTGTCGTAGCATATTGCAGGTTTCCATTGGAGAAACTGACAATCTTATCCAGCATGCTCAGTGCATCGCGTAAGCAACCTTCGCTTTTTTGAGCGATCAATTGTAAGGCGGCTCGATCGGCTTTTACCTTCTCTTCTCCACAGATCTTTTCCAGATGCGTTACGGTGTCTTGCGTGGTGATGCGCTTAAAATCGAAAAGTTGACAGCGACTCAATATCGTGGGGAGGATCTTGTGCTTTTCGGTGGTAGCCAATATAAAAATCGCATAAGGGGGAGGCTCTTCCAGTGTCTTTAGAAAAGCATTGAAAGCCTGTTGAGATAACATGTGTACCTCGTCGATCACGTATACTTTGTAGCGGCCTGCTTGCGGAGCAAACCGTACTTGTTCGGTCAGTTGCCGGATGTCCTCCACGGAGTTGTTCGAGGCAGCATCCAGTTCAAAATAATTCAATGAGGATCCCTCGTTAAAGGATTTGCAACTATTGCATTTATTACAGGCTTCACCCTGTGTCGTAGGCTTTTCGCAATTAATGGTCTTGGCCAAGATCCTGGCACAAGTTGTTTTTCCTACTCCTCTAGGACCGCAAAACAAAAAGGCATGTGCCAGTTGTTGATTCCGAATCGAATTCTTGAGGGTGGTGGTAATATGATCTTGCCCCAGCACACTGTCAAATTGCTGTGGCCTGTACTTACGTGCCGAAACAATGAACCTCTCCATGACTGCAAGATAGCAAACCACATCACAACAAGGGGCAACAACAGCCGGTTGTGAATAAGTAAGCCCCTATAAAATGGGGTGTTTCTCAGCGGGTCTACTCCGGTCAAAGCTGTAGCGCCAGGTAATCAGTTTACGAGTAGGGTAGGTATCGCCCAGCCCCTGGGCTACATTCAGCATTTTGGGGTTGAAATCGCCGATCCATTGCAATTCGTAATAGTTGTATCGCTTTAGGGCCTGGATCACGAATTTGGCCTCGTTGATCATAAACGCGTCTACTCCCTTGCCCTGAAACGCAGGTATCACTCCAAAAATAATACCGGTAAAACGGGGGTTGGGCCGGGTGTATTTGATGTAGAGAAATTTTAATTTATGCCACCAATCGAATTTTCCATTCAGGAATTTGAACCATTGATTCAAGTCGGGGATATTGACAAAAAAACCGATCGGTTCTTCTTGGTAGTAGGTAAACCAAACGATCTTTTCGTCCATTACCGGCTTCATTCTTTTAAAGAGAGCTATAGCGACTTCCTCTCTCATTTCTTTGAGCCCACCATGGCCGGCCCAGGCTTTGTTGTATATATAAGTAAAGTCCTTGGCGAATTTTTCGAGTTGGTTTTTGTTGATATGGATCGCGCGGTAGGCAGGATCTTTTTTGATATGCGCATGTCTGTCGAGCAGCTTTTGATTGATCTCTTTGGTAGGATCCAGGCCAAAACAGATCTGTTCAAAGAAAGGAGTAAACCCGTACTGTTCGAATAGCTTTCTATAGTAGGGTTTATTGTAATTCATGCAATAGAGCGGGGGTTGAAACCCCTCAACGATCAATCCCCACCAGCGATCTCTCTCCCCAAAGTTGATCGGTCCGTCCATTCCTTCCATGCCGCGCTCTTGTAACCAGGCCTTTGCGGTGTCAAAAAGCAGGTGCGCGGCCTGGTGGTCGTCTATGCAGTCGAAAAAGCCGATTCCGCCCACCGGGTATTGGTCTCCTTTGGTCCGATAACGGCTATTCACAAAGGCAGCGATCCTGCCTATTTTCTGTCCCTGTTCGTCGAGCAAGATCCAGCGAATAGCCTCCCCAAAGCGGAAGGCCTTGTTCTTTTGCGTGTCAAAGACCTCCTCCACATCTTTGTCCAGGGGGCGGATATAATTGAGGTCCTCGGCATAAAGCAGGGCATTGACCTCCAAAAAGGCAGTCCTGAGTTGCGGGGTATTGACTTCTACGATTTGCACGATAGCAAAGGTAGCGAACCGAGGTCCGCCATGCCTCTTTTGGGCTTTTCCACGACCGGATTTTTCTTTTCGATTTTTCGCATTCCGCTCTTACCTTTGCGCCCAGAAAAAATAAGGGTTCGGCCCTTATCCTTTAAACTTCATATCATGGCAACTACTGGTAAAGTAAAACAAGTCATTGGTGCTGTAATCGACGTACAGTTCGATGGCAAACTTCCTGAGATCTACAATGCACTTGAGCTCAAAAAAGAGAACGGCGATACGCTTGTACTTGAGGTGCAACAACATCTTGGTGAGGATAGTGTGAGAACCATTGCCATGGATGGAACAGAAGGGTTGGTGCGTGGTATGACCGTGGTGGACACCGGTAAGGCCATTGCCATGCCTACCGGAGAGGGCATCAAGGGAAGATTATTCAACGTAACCGGTGATCCTATCGATGGCCTACCTGCTGTCAGTAAGGCCAACGGTCGCCCTATTCACAGCCAGCCCCCCGCCTTCGAAAATCTGAGTACAGCGTCCGAGGTTCTGTATACCGGTATCAAGGTAATCGACTTGATCGAGCCCTATGCAAAGGGAGGTAAGATCGGCCTCTTTGGAGGAGCCGGTGTGGGTAAGACCGTTTTGATTCAAGAGTTGATCAATAATATCGCCAAGGCTTACTCTGGATTGTCTGTTTTTGCCGGAGTGGGAGAGCGTACGCGCGAAGGGAACGACCTTATGCGTGAGATGATCGAGGCCGGTATCATGAAATACGGCGAGGACTTTAAGCATAGCATGGAAGAGGGCGGCTGGGATTTGAGCAAGGTCAATATGAATGAGCTGGCCGATTCCAAGGCCACCTTTGTGTTCGGCCAGATGAACGAGCCCCCCGGAGCCCGTGCCCGTGTGGCCCTCTCGGGTCTTACCATTGCGGAATATTATCGTGATGGCGATGGACAAGGTAAAGGAAAAGACATTCTGTTCTTCGTTGATAATATATTCCGATTTACGCAAGCTGGCTCTGAGGTATCTGCTCTCTTGGGACGTATGCCCTCTGCGGTGGGATACCAACCCACGCTGGCGACTGAAATGGGTATCATGCAAGAGCGTATCACTTCTACCAAAAATGGTTCAATCACCTCGGTGCAAGCGGTATACGTACCGGCCGATGACTTGACTGACCCTGCTCCTGCCACCACCTTCGCTCACCTGGATGCCACTACGGTGCTGTCGCGTAAAATCGCCGATTTGGGTATCTACCCTGCGGTAGATCCGCTGGATTCAACTTCAAGGATATTGACTCCGCAAGTAGTGGGAGAGGCCCACTACCAGTGCGCTAACCGGGTAAAATCGATGTTGCAGCGCTACAAAGAATTGCAAGATATCATTGCCATTTTGGGTATGGACGAATTGAGTGAGGAGGACAAGTTGGTGGTCTCTCGCGCCCGTCGCGTACAGCGTTTCCTTTCGCAGCCCTTCCACGTTGCCGAGGCCTTTACCGGTCTTAAAGGAGTGTTGGTTCCCATTGAAGAGACCATCCGTGGTTTCAATATGATCATGGACGGAGAGGTTGATGAGTATCCTGAGGCGGCCTTTAACTTGGTAGGTACTATTGATGATGCCATAGAGAAGGGTAAGAAATTGCTTGCGCAGGCCAAAGCCTGATGAATCGTATAGACTACTATGAAGATTGAGATCCTTACACCCGAAAAGAAATTGTTCAGCGGCGAAGCCTACGGGGTTCAAATGCCTGGTCTGACCGGATCATTTGCCGTGTTGGAAAAGCATGCTCCGCTTATTAGTGCACTTAAAGCTGGTACGGTCAAAGTGGTCGATAGTAAACAGCAAGATTTGGCTCGTTTCTCGATCCAGGGTGGCTTTGTAGAGGTGATGAATAACCAGGTAACCGTGCTCGTCGAAGGGGGTGTTGCTATTTAGCCCCAGATCAAGCTATCTAATTCAACAGCGGATCGATCGGAAAGTTGATCATCATCGCGTAGTCTCCTCCCATGCTTTTTAAACTCTCATTCCAAATCTGTTTGGGCTGTCGATGGAACACCAATGAAGAGCTTGCCGGGGTGAGTAGCCAGTTGTGTTGATCCAATTCTTGATTGAGTTGATTGGTATCCCAACCTGAATACCCAATAAAAAATCGTATTCGCTCGGGTTCGAGAGCCTCCTCTCTAAGTAGGTCCAGCACGGTGCTAAAATCACCTCCCCACCAAATGCCTTGTCGTATTTCGCGACTTCCCGGAATAAGTCTTGGGTATTGATGAATAAAATGCAGGGAGTCCGTTTGTACGGGCCCTCCATAGAAAAGAGGCCATTTTCGGCTGTCCAGGGCCGGAATCAACTGATTTAAGATTTGTTTATAGCGACGTGTCAGGACAAATCCAACGGACCCCTCCTCGCCATGCTCGCATAACAAGACAACGCTTCGTAAAAAGTTCTCATCCTTTAAAAAAGGCTCTGCGACCAAAAGGGTACCGGGTTCCGCTGTATGCATAATGGAATGTACGCAATTTTCTGGACTTTTACAACTCGTTAAAAAAATGTGAAGGCCCTGATTATAGTTTTTCTACTCAGGGCGGCTTAGTACTTTTATCGAAGGTGAAAAAAACATTTACGCTAATAACGATCCTGATCAGTCTTTCGTTGATCGGCATTATTTTCTTACAGGTTTCCTGGATCAGGAATATGGCCTTGGTACGGCAAGAGCAGATCAAGTTTCAGGTAGCCAAAGTAGTCAATGAGGTCTCAGACGAGTTGGCAGGTTATAATTCTGACTTTCAGATCAGTAATCCCCGTCGGAGCTGGCTCGATGGAATGGGGTGGGACCCAATAACCCCCAAAACGATAGCCGGTCGTTACTCGGTACAAGATATTGATCACAAACTCAGGATGGCTTTTCGAAAAAACAATTTATCCTCGGTCTCTTACGAGTTTGGATTGGCCTCCATTGGTCTTTTCGGCAATAATCAGTTTGAGAAGATCTCTCCTGGTTTCTTGGCTGTTGCGGCCAGCGAGGACTCTGCCAACACTTTTAAAATCAGCCGTGGTGTAACCTCCTACAGTGGTGCGATGGGAGAGGGATTGGCTGCTACAGAGGTACTGACGGTAGTGGTATATGATCTGCAAGAGGTAGTGCTACGTTCATTGGGTTGGCGTATCGCCGCTTCGATCTTATTTACCCTAATTATTCTTTTAGCCTTTTATGTAACGGTCAGGACCTTGCTCCAGCAAAAGAAACTTAGCGAGATCAAAAATGATTTTATCAATAATATGACCCACGAGTTCAAGACACCTCTTGCAACGATCTCGTTGGCCGTTGATGCCATGCGCAACGAAAAAGTAATGCAGGACAAAGAGCGACTTTCTTATTTCAATGGAATCATCAAGGAAGAGAATCAACGTATGAACCGGCAGGTAGAAACGATCTTAAAAGCATCGCAACTGGAGCGAAACGAGATCGAGCTGACCTTGAATCCCGTATCGCTGCAGGACATCGTGCAACAAGTGACAGCTAATTTTGGTTTACAACTCGAGCATGTGCAAGGCCAGATCAGTGTGGAGTGGAAGGCCGCCGCCGATCGGATCGTGGCCGATGAAGTTCATCTTTCGAACCTGATCACGAATCTGATCGATAATGCCATCAAATATGCCAAGGAAGGCGTACCTCCACAGATCACCATTCGTTCTTATGAGCAGGGGAAAAAAGTAGCCCTTGTCATCGAAGACAATGGTATGGGAATGACCCGTGATACCCTGAAGCGGATCTTCGAGAAATTTTATCGGGCCCATACCGGTAATCGTCATAATGTAAAAGGATTTGGGTTGGGTCTTAGCTATGTAAAGACAGTTACCGAGGCCATGGGTGGGCACGTTAAGGCCGATAGTACCTTAGGAAAAGGAAGTCAATTTACATTAACCTTTCCTCTTTCTGTTTACTGATCGTTTCGCCACAGTAGACTGCCGTCTCCGTAACTCAAAAATCGGTATTGGCGCTGCAGTGCGTGCTGGTATATCTTTTTCCAGTCATTGCCCACCAAGGCCGCGATCAATAAGAGCAAGGTAGAGCGGGGCTGATGAAAGTTGGTGAGCAACCCATCGATCACTTTACAAGAATAACCCGGTGCGACCAATAAGGCTGTCTGTGTGACGAATTGTTCCAGCGCTCGCTTTTCCATCCATTCGATAATTGCAGTCAAAGCCTCGGAAAGGGGAACCCCTTCTTGTTCTAGTTGGTAACACTCCCATTGGGACAGTACGGGTGCACTTGTATGTTCTTCTCTGATCAACTTTACTCCCAACCAATACAAACTTTCCAGTGTACGCAGCGAAGTGGTTCCCACGGCGACCAGGGGCTTATCGAGCTGCGATCGCCAGCTTTCCAGAAAGGAGCGTTTTACATCGATCCATTCCGAATGCATGGCATGTTCTTGCAGGGTCTCTGCTTTGACTGGTTTAAAGGTGCCCGCACCCACATGCAGGGTAACAAAATCGTACTTGATATTTTTCAGCTGCAGTTTTTCCAATAGGGCTTCGGTAAAATGCAAGCCGGCAGTCGGAGCGGCCACGGAGCCCTCCTTTTTTGCATAAACGGTCTGGTACTGCTGCCGATCCGTTTTAGCGACCGGTCTTTTGATATAGGGAGGAAGAGGTGTTGCGCCGGTGAGGTCCAGTACCATGGCCAGCGTGTATGCTGAAGGCGTCCAGTTGAACTCGATCAAAAAATGATCGGATTCTTTTTGTATGATGTTTGCTCGCAATTGTAAGGGGCCGACCTCTTTGGTAAGCGTTATTCCTGACTTCCACTTTGAAGCCCCTCCGACTAGGCATTGCATCAATACTCGCTCATTGGTAAGTAGAGCCGTACTCATTTCTCCATAAGAAGAATCGGGTTGCAGGCAAAAGATCTCGATCGTTCCTCCAGTGTCTTTTTCAAATAGAAGTCGGGCCGGGATCACCTTGGTCTCGTTGAAGACCAAAAAGCTATTGGTAGGTAATAACGAGTCGAGCTCGAAGTAGCGGTGATCACTAATGATACCGTCTTGGAAGCAGAGCAACTTTGATTCGTGGCGTATCGCAAGGGGTGTTGCCGCAATTTTCTCTGCGGGCAAGTCGTAGTCATAGTCCTCAATGGACAATTGCCGGGGGTCTTTTTTCATGCAACTAACTGTTGATGTCTTGCAAATATCGGTTTACAGGGCCATTTTTTGGGCTATGCACAGGTTTTCCACAGCTATCCACATTCAATCCACTTAAAAAGTTGAAATCGCTATTCCCCACCTCTTGAAACCCTTTGTGGGTATAGGTTTCAGCTGATTTTATAATGGGGATAAATTAAAGCTCGCAAAATTTGGGCTCATAGTGGTAAAAAGTGTTATTTTGTGGTAGTTAAGGAAAAAACTACTCAAATCACTGATAATGACTGGCTTTCTAGGAGAATTCGAGGCTACGTTAGATGCTAAGGGGCGCTTTCTGCTTCCTGCCGGTTTCAAGAGGCAGGTCAAGGAGGAAGAGTTGGGCCGCTTTGTCATCAATCGGGGATTTGAAAAATGTCTGGCCCTCTATACGCTAAAGGAGTGGGAGCCCTTGTTCGAAAAGATCAATGGGCTCAATGAATTCGACCCAAGGCAGCGTTCATTTCGGAGGGCCTTTTTGAATGGGGCTACTTATGTAGAGCCCGATACCGCGGGCAGGATCCTGCTGCCTCCCAACCTTAAGGCCTATGCAGAGTTGGAAAAGGACATCGTGATCGCATCGGCCGGTAACAAAATGGAAATCTGGGATAGTAATAAGTACAAAAAGTTCTTTGACTCCTTTTCTTCTGATGCTTTTAGCGATCTGGGCAACGAGGTAATGGGAGGCGGACCCGCCAATTGATGAAAAACAGTGCAGTCTTCGTATCACATACCTGTACTGCTGACCGAAGTGATCGATGCGCTTTCCATTCAACCCAATGGAATCTATGTCGATTGTACGTTTGGAGGTGGGGGCCATGCGCGTGCCATTCTCGATAAGCTCGGTCCTGCAGGCCGGCTGGTAGCCTTTGATCAGGATAGCGATGCCATCGCTAATCTGCCAAAGGATGACCGTCTTGTTTTTGTGCCGGAGAATTTTCGCTACCTACAGCGGTTTCTTCGTTTGCACGGGTTGCTGCCGGTAGATGGAATCTTGGCCGATCTCGGGATCAGTAGTCATCAAATCGATGAGGCTACTCGTGGGTTTTCGACTCGTTTCGATGCCGCTTTAGACATGCGGATGGATCAGCGACTTTCCAAAACGGCTTTTTGGGTGGTGGAAACTTACGAAGAGTCAAAACTGCACAAGCTTTTTGAGCAGTACGGAGAGGTGACCAATGCCAAGACGCTCGCCAGAACGATCGTGACAGCCCGTCAGACCCAGTCGCTTCGAACTATCGACGGGTTTAAGCAAGCGATTCGAGAGGTCGTAAAAGGAAATCCAAGTAAATACTTTGCCCAGGTATTTCAGGCGCTTCGTATGGAGGTCAATGATGAACTCGAGGCGCTTGGTTCGTTGCTCTCACAGTTGTCATCGGTGGTCAAGCCCGGCGGTCGGGTCGCCATCATCAGCTTTCATTCGCTGGAGGACAGAATGGTCAAACAGTTTTTTAAGGAAGGCACGTTGGAGCCACGACAAGATCATCCTTTTCTGTCCTCTTCCGCTGTATCGCCCTGGAAACCGCTCACTAAAAAACCCATTGTGGCACGAGAAGAAGAGTTGAAAACAAATCCGCGTTCGCGCAGTGCAAAATTGCGCGTTGCAGAAAAGATCCTTTAACGAATTGAAAATGGAAAAAGAAGGCAACGAAAAAAAAATGAATTGGAGTCGCTGGTTTCATTACCAGTCGCTGGTGCAGCAGGTTCCCTTCTTTTTATTCCTGGCCTTGTTGGCAGTACTCTATATCTACAATGGGCATTATGCGAATAAAACCATTCGTGATATCGGGCGAATCGAAAAAGAAGTGAAGGAACTCAAGTACGAATATAAAATGATCAAAGGAGAATTATTATCGAGAAGCAAACAGAGCGAACTGGTCAAAGCGGTCACCCCGCTTGGCTTACAAGAGTTGACCGTTTCGCCCGTGGTACTGATCGATAGTCTCCCGCAACAATAAAGATTGTCCTATGCAAGTGAAACGCGACATTTTGTGGAGAGTATATCTCAGCTTTATCGGGCTGACCTTACTCGGTGGATTGGTCTTGGCCCGTGCTGTGTATATTCAGCGTTTTCAAGGAGCGTATTGGCGCAATCTCAGTGATAGTTTGCACCAGAGCTATGTGCCCCTCGATGCGCAGCGGGGAACGATCTATTCCGAAGATGGTCAGTTCCTGAGCACCTCCGTTCCCACATTCGATATTTATATGGACCTATGCGCAGACGGACTCCGCGAAAAAAAGGGACGTCGCTTTAGAGAGAAGATCGATTCATTTTGCATCGGTCTTTCGAATCTCTTTCAAGACCAGTCGGCTGCACAATACAAGACCGCCATTACAGCGGCCTATGAGAAAAAATCTCGGTATTATCCGCTCAAGAAGAAATTAAGCTTTGCTCAATACAAGGCCTTTCGCTCCTTGCCTTTTGTTACGATGGGACCCAATAAAAGTGGAGTGATCGTCGAAACCAATAGCAAGCGTCTATTGCCCTATGGTATTTTGGCCGGGCGTACCATTGGTTTATCCAGAGAGTATATAGCCAGTGACGGAAAGCTCAAAAAACAAAACGTTGGCTTAGAGAACAGCTATGATTCGTTGCTCAGCGGAAAAGAAGGTGTTCGTCTGGTTCGTTATGTGGCCGGTGGTGCCGCCATTCCGGTGGCTGGTTCCGAAACAGAGCCCGAGAATGGAAAAGATATCTATACGACCATCGATCTCAAAATGCAGGATATAACAGAGACCGCGCTGATGCGTATGATGGTACAAAGTGAGGCCCTGTACGGTACGGCT
>JBIIHS010000109.1:0-5782 GCA_044235515.1 Chitinophagaceae bacterium
CTTCGTAGCCATCAAGCTCAATGATCGGAATATTAAATGCCTCAATGATCCTTTTAATATCGGGTACGGCCTCTAAAATATCCTCGGGTGTTTCTTGACGATTGGCCTTATAATCGGCAAAATCAGTATGGCGCTCGGTCGGTGCCGCGGTATCGAAACAAACAGCCATATGCGAAGGCTTCTGTTTATTGATCAGATCGATAAGGGCATTGGTAAAACCAAACTGCGCATTGGTATTCTTGCCCGTAGAGGTAAGACGCGGACTGCGGATCAACGCATAATAGGCCCTAAAGACCAGAGCAAAAGCATCGAGCAAAAAAACCCTTTTATCCATAGGGCTAAGGTAAGATTTGCAAGCGAGAAGATCATTGTTTCATGTTCTTATGCTGGGTCTCAAGTCTGAATAATTCATCTCGTAAGCGGGCCGCTTCCATAAAGTCGAGTTGACGGGCCGCTTTTTCCATCTCCTTACGAAAAGCCTTGATGGCCTTCTCAATCTGGGGAATGGTAGTGTATTGGGTTTGTTCCTCGAGCAGCTGCGAGGTGGTAACGGATTCCGTTCCATTCAATACGGCCTGATGGGGATCGTATCCCTTTATATCCAGTACAGCGGTTTGCGCAAAGACCTCTTGCGCCGATTTACGGATGGTCGTTGGCGTGATACCATGCGTTTTGTTGTATTCCATTTGCCGTTGCCGACGACGAAGGGTCTCATCCATGGTGCGTTGCATACTGTCCGTTATCTTATCGGCATAAAATATAACCAGTCCATTTACATTACGTGCCGCTCGTCCAGCCGTTTGGGTCAAAGATTTTTCATTACGTAAGAATCCTTCCTTATCCGCATCGAGGATGGCCACCAGCGATACTTCAGGCAGATCGAGTCCTTCGCGCAGCAAGTTAACACCCACCAGCACATCGATCTTACCGAGTCGCAATTCTCTTAATATCTCCACCCGATCGAGTGTATCAACATCACTATGTATGTATTTTGATTTGATAGCGATACGATGCAAGTACTTGTCCATTTCTTCGGCCATACGCTTGGTAAGCGTGGTTACCAATACACGATCCCCTTGTTTTACGCGACGATCGATCTCGTCGAGCAGATCATCGATCTGATTTTTACTGGGACGCACCTCGATCGGTGGATCCAGTAAACCCGTGGGACGAACTACCTGTTCCACGACAACCCCTTCGCATTTTTCTAACTCAAAATGAGCAGGAGTGGCCGAAACAAAGATCACATCTTGTAATAGCGATTCGAATTCACCGAAATTGAGGGGGCGATTATCGAGTGCAGAAGGAAGTCTAAATCCATAATCGACCAGCGTCAACTTGCGACTGCGATCTCCGCCATACATACCGCTTACTTGCGGAATGGTCTGGTGACTTTCGTCGATGATAGTCAAAAAATCGTCAGGAAAGTAATCGAGCAGGCAAAACGGACGAGTACCCGGTTTGCGCCGATCAAAAAAGCGAGAATAGTTCTCGATACCCCCACAGTACCCCAGCTCGCGTATCATTTCGAGATCGAAATTGACTCGCTCGCTCAAGCGCTGCGCTTCGAGCAATTTGCCCTCGCGTTTAAAATATTCCGCTTGTGCCAGACATTCATCCTGGATCTCGTAAATTACTTGCTGTAAAATATCTTTAGGGGCAACGTATAAATTGGCAGGAAAGATCGCCGCACTATCCATAGTGGCAATTCGCTTACCGGAGTTTACGTCGAGTTGCTCAATAGCTTCGATCTCGTCTCCAAAAAAATGAATTCGATACCCAAAGTCAAGATAAGGCAGATTGATGTCTACCGTATCGCCCTTGACCCTAAAACTACCACGGGTAAATTCGAGGGTCGTACGTTGATAAAGAGAATTTACAAGCGCATGTAAAAATCCTTGTCGCGAGATCTCTTGACCCTTCTGAATACGAATGATCCCATTCATATAATCGACCGGATTACCCATTCCATAGATACAACTGACCGAAGCCACCACAATAATATCACGACGACCACTGAGCAAACTAGATGTAGCTCTCAACCGAAGTTTATCGAGCTCTTCGTTAATGGAAAGATCTTTTTCGATATACGTATTAGTAACAGGCATGTAGGCCTCGGGCTGATAGTAATCATAATAGGATACAAAATATTCTACCGCATTATCCGGAAAGAATTGGCGGAATTCTCCATACAACTGTGCTACCAGTGTTTTGTTATGTGTCAAGACCAAGGTAGGGCGTTGTACCTGTTCGATCACATTGGCCATGGTAAAAGTCTTACCACTACCGGTTACCCCCAACAAGGTTTGGTATTTTTCGCCATGCGTTAGTCCATGAACCAACTGACGAATAGCTTCGGGTTGATCCCCCGCCGGCTTAAAAGGAGATTGTAGAATAAAGGGCACTCTGCAAGTTACAGAATAGAAACTCGGAAAATTACTTTTGTGCTTCGCTATTGGCGATCCGCCCGCGGGCCTTGAACACGTAGAGATAACCCGCCAGCGGGGTTAAGCAAAGTATACCGGTGATCCACATGAGTTTTTCGCTGATACCGATACGCGTAGAGCGAAAGATCTCGATCAGCACTGGCATTGAGTAGGCCAGCATAGCCATAATGGCAAAGAAAAAAAAGCCCTCTCCATTGGGAAGGCTCAAAAGTTTTAACATAACGCTCACTACAGTGAGCGCTATGTTAAAAAGATAGGTAGCCCGTAAGAACTGACCTTTATCGATCATATAGAATGGATTACTTCAACTCGGCAGAAACGGTGATCTTAGGTTGACCGGCAATTTTACCGCCATCTCCTACCTGAATACCATAATCAGCCAGGGTAATGCTAAAGTTGGCTGTAGCAACCAAACTGCCAGTTTTTACCTCGATCGTGGCAGGAGTGGTCAATGTTGTACTCTTGTCCTTTACGGTCATCTGACCGGTAACAGTTACATTGTAGACACCATTTTTCGAAAAATTATACTTCTGCACGTCATTGATTTTACCCATAAAAGTAAAAGCAGGAAATTTTCCTGAATTCATCCAACGCTCTTCATTGAAATGCTCCTGGATCAATGGATTACTAAATGCAAAGTTTTTTACAGCAGCCTCAAACCCGATCTCACCCGTTTTAGTGTTTAACTGGGCAATAACCGTTTTATTTTCTGCCTTTGGAAGCGCATCTTTAGGCGTAGTAGCATCGAAAGAAACGATAGCAGAGGTGGTTTGCTTAACTTGAGCGAAACCGAAAGTAGCGGCAGTGAGCAAGGAGAAGAAAAGAATTGTTTTTTTCATGGAAGTTGTTTTTAGTAAGGGTGATTGATTGATATATATATGATTCGTTAAGCGTGTATTGAATAACGTTGCCGTTGATAATTTAGTGAGCAATAACCGAGCGTTTAAAACTGATCATGTGCACTTTTCGGAGCTGGCTGTACATACTACCACTACAGGAGCCCTTTATAAGTACACTGTCGCCTGGTTTCAATTTTCCTGCCTCGGCACTTGCACCTACCTGAAAGTCAAAAATCAGATAAGAGCCCGTGAGTGAATCCACAAACTTAACCGTGGCACTGGTATCAGCCCATTCTACCTCGGTAACCCTACCGCTAACGGCGAGTATTTGCTCTGTATATTTCTCATTGGCAGCACTATCGTCTTGCTGAAAGGCGGTCAATAATTGCATGGCTGAAACCGTAAAAGCTGGCTTTTTGGAAGCAGTATCAGAAAAGGTCATATTCATTACATAGTAATAAACAGCTCCCCCCGCCAGGCCGATCAAGACAATGGCGAGCAAAACCCAGCGAATCCATTTTGTTTTGTGAGAAGAAGTGCTTTTCATACCAAGTCTTTATTAAACGAACGGCAAAGATAAATGGTTCAAACCGGGCATACTGTTATTGGAAATAAAAAGACCCGCCAGCCGAAGAGGCCAACGGGTCGTTCACTAACCCACTGAAAAACAAAGCGAAACAGATGAAAATTTTTAACTGGCCTGCATCTCTTTGACTTTTTCTCTGATCTTGGCCTCGATCTCGGCTGCCAGCTCGGGATTATCAACCAAAAGTTGCTTTACGCCCTCACGGCCCTGACCAAGTCGGTCACTATTATATGAATACCAGCTACCACTTTTTTGAACGATTCCTAGTTCAGTGCCCATATCGATGATCTCTCCAGTCTTTGAGATACCTTCTCCAAAGATGATATCAAATTCTGCGGCACGAAACGGTGGAGCCACCTTATTCTTGACCACTTTTACTTTTACATGGTTACCGATCGCCTCATCGCCGTCCTTTACTTGCTGAGTACGGCGAATATCCAGACGTACGGAAGCATAGAACTTTAGCGCGTTACCGCCAGTGGTCGTTTCAGGATTACCGAACATAACCCCAATTTTTTCACGCAACTGATTGATGAAGATGCAAATTGTATTAGTCTTAGCAATAGTTGCCGTCAGTTTACGAAGTGCCTGACTCATCAAACGGGCATGTAATCCCATTTTACTATCCCCCATTTCACCTTCTAATTCCGACTTGGGAACCAGGGCCGCCACTGAGTCGATCACCACTACATCGAGCGCACCGGACAAAATAAGTCGATCGGCGATCTCAAGGGCTTGCTCACCATAATCAGGTTGTGATATCAATAGATTCTCTACATCTACCCCAAGCTTTTGAGCGTAACTGCTATCGAACGCATGCTCCGCATCGATGATGGCGCACATGCCTCCCTTTTTTTGCGCTTCGGCTATAACATGAGTAGCAATGGTAGTTTTTCCGGAGGACTCAGGTCCATAGATCTCTACGATCCTTCCTTTGGGTAGTCCGCCAATGCCTAGCGCCGCATCTAATCCGATAGAGCCGGTAGAAATGACCTCTTGTTGCACTTCGCCTTTCTCATTCATGAGCATTACACTACCCTTACCGTAATCCTTCTCAATCTTATCCATCGTAAGCTTGAGCGCCTTTAACTTTTCATTGTTGACTGACATAGTATTCGTATTTAAGAACACCAAAGCTAATACTTTTAGCAAATAAACGCTAATTATTTTGGAAATATTTTATGAGAATTTTCTCCCCGGCCTGGCCCTTGCGGAAATAAAGTGCAGATTATATAGAGAAAAAAGTCAGTTTATCTATTGATTATCAATGAATAATGTGAAATCGTGTTTAAGTGATCGTTTTATTACCGTCATGCTTATTCATGGTTATGGCTCCAAGAAATAGAATTAACACTAAATAAGACATTGTAAAGTGAGGCTTGTCGGGCCTCTTCTTCCGCATCTCCTTGACTACGTCGAAAGTTGAACTACCCTTTAGGGAAAAATATCAACGATTTTAAGCTTATCTAAAGTGAAAGAACCAAGAATTAGAATTAGCATTAAATAATACATTGTAAAGTGAAACTTGTCAGGCTTCTCCTTAAAAAGTGGATGACTCAGTATACGAGGGTTAAACCAAAGATTAATTAATCTAAGTAAACTGAGTATAATCACAAAAATGCTAAGAAATGATAAAACAGTCATACTAGTAATTTTATCGACAAGTAGTTACTATATCATACAATACCCCGGCGGCTAAAGCCCAGCCCCCGTATCTTTTTAGCATCTGCCAGAGAAAAGTTCTAATCGTACCCTATTTGTAATGGGAAACTACCTGTTTTCATTGCAGGGAAAAAGAGTAAAAACCCTAAATTTTTAGTCTTCGGAAAATACGGTCGTACCCAATTCTACTGTCGCCGACGATCTGACCCCCACCTACCCCACCAGCCAACCTGCCAGCATACAAAGAG
>JBIIHS010000009.1:0-17951 GCA_044235515.1 Chitinophagaceae bacterium
CCGATTTTGTTGAGCATAATTTTGCATCTTGCAGGGTATGTTGGCAGCGTACTTTACTAAAACTAAGATCGAGGCGGGATGTGACGAGGCTGGTCGGGGCTGTTATGCCGGACCTGTGGTGGCAGCTGCGGTAATACTGCCGAAGAACTTTAAACACCCTTTGTTGAACGATTCCAAAAAACTCAGTGAAGCTCAACGCGAGATCCTTCGTCCGATCATCGAAGAACAAGCCATTGCCTGGGGTATCGGTGTTGTCGATCACGAAGAGATCGATCGGATCAATATCCTAAAAGCTAGTTTCAAGGCCATGCATAAAGCCATTGATCAACTGACCAAGCGACCTGCTCTGCTCTTGATCGATGGTAACCGTTTTATCCCTTACTCCCAGATCCCGCATCAATGCTTTGTAAAGGGCGATGGTCGGTTCGCATCGATCGCCGCAGCGAGCATCATTGCCAAAACATACAGAGATCGACTGATGCAAGATTTACATACTGAGTTTCCGCAATACGGATGGGATCGCAATAAAGGATATGGTACTGCAACGCACCGAAAGGCAATAGAGATACACGGGCTATGTCGCTATCACCGAAAAAGTTTCAGACTATTGCCTGAACAAGGCAAACTGGATTATTGAATAGTCCACACCTCATTGCCGCGTAGCAGCTTGTCGAGATCGGCAGGCTTACGGGCACTGGCTTCTTCTAATTGCGCCTTCATTACATCTTCGTAACAGGGACGATCAGTCTCATAGAAAACACCAAAAGGACGAGGAAGATGACCTTCTACATGCACATCATCAAATATGCGGGAGAGAATTTGCGCTTTATAGATGTCCTTTTCGTCGTGGACCCAACAATCGTCAGCCGAGTACCCTTGTGTCAGATCAACTATCACAGGTTTAAAACCATCAAGCTTGATCCCTTTTTCATTGGTAGTTCCGAACAACAACGGCTTGCCTGACTCTAAAAATAATGTCTCGACAGGCTTGGTACCTTTTTCAGTAAAGATCTCAAAAGCACCGTCATTAAAAATGTTACAATTCTGATAGATCTCGAGGAAAGATGACCCCTTGTGTGCATTTGCACGTAGCAACATGGCCTGTAAATGCTTGGGATCGCGATCCATCGAGCGGGCTACAAAGGTTGCATCGGCTCCCAGCGCCAGCGCCGCAGGATTAAAGGGATGATCGATGCTTCCCATAGGAGTACTCTTCGTGATCTTCTTTTCTTCTGAGGTAGGAGAATACTGTCCCTTGGTCAATCCATAGATCTGGTTATTGAACAGTAAAATATTTACATCAAAATTGCGACGCAATAAATGAATGGTATGATTACCACCAATGCTCAAGCTATCTCCATCTCCGGTAATGATCCAGACACTTAATTCCGGGCGGCTAGCTTTTAGTCCACTGGCCACGGCAGTGGCGCGACCATGAATAGAGTGCATCCCGAACGTGTTCATATAATACGGAAAGCGACTGCTACAGCCGATGCCGGAAATAAAGACGATGTTCTCCCGTGGAATCCCCAAAGTAGGCATCAGCTTTTGTACCTGTGCCAAAATAGAATAATCCCCACAGCCCGGACACCAACGCACTTCTTGATCGGTGGCAAAATCCTTGGCACTCAATACCGGGGCTATCTTTGTTTCGCTCATGAGGAGATATTCAGATCAAAATTACTAAAAACTTAATAGCGGTAGCGTCCTGCTTCAATCATCCTGTCGGCAATACGGCGACGGGCTGCCTTACTGTTAAAGGGCTCAGCCTTGGTAAACCGCTTGAGTCCCATCAGGATCATTCGGCCCTCGTCTCCATCAGCAAATCCATTGATCGCATCCTTGCCTGACTTATTGATTCGGTCAGCCGCATCGTAGAGATAGGTTCTCATGATATCGATCTGGTCGGTCACAGCCTGCTCCCCCTGCTTAGCAGCGAGTTTCATTACCCGAAGCAAGGTGCTCTCTGCATTGAATACTTCAATGGCCATATCGGCGATATTCATCAAGATCTCTTGCTCCTGCTCGATCTTCATCATCAGTTTTTGCACAGCAGCACCTGCTGTCATCAAAATAGCCTTCTTAAGATTGGCGATCAATTTCAGTTCACTGCCAAATGGCGTGTCCTCACCAGCACCGAAATCAGGTATACTCATCAGCTCTTTTTGCACCGCCATGGCAGGACCCATCAGGTCGAGTCGTCCACCCATGGCACGCTTGAGTGTCATGTCAAGCGCCAACAAGCGATTGATCTCATTGGTGCCTTCATAAATACGATTAATACGGCTATCCCGATAGGCGCGCGAAATATCATACTCGGCACTAAAGCCATTACCGCCATGAATCTGAACGCCTTCATCTACCGAAAAGTCAAGCACTTCGCTTCCGAACACTTTCAAGGCCGCACACTCAATGGCATATTCTTCGGCACCCGCCAATAAAGCCTCTGCAAAAGGCTTACCCGCCGCCAATAGCTCTTCTTCTTTTTCTTTGATCCACTCGGCCGTACGATACAGGGCCGATTCCGCGACAAAAATGCGAATACCCACTTCGGCCAGCTTATGTTTGATAGCGCCAAAATTTGAAATGGGTTGCTTGAATTGCTCGCGTGTTTTCGCGTAGGTAACAGATTGATTCAAGGCCATACGCGATCCACCCAACGTAGCCGCACAAAGTTTTAATCGGCCAATGTTCAAAATATTAAAAGCGATCTTATGTCCCTTGCCTAATTCGCCCAACAGATTCTCGACAGGTATCTTACAATCCTGAAAATAAAGTTGTACGGTAGAAGACCCCTTGATCCCCATTTTATCTTCTTCGGGCCCTTGTGTAAAGCCCGGTGTGCCACGCTCCACAATAAAAGCAGTAAACTTATCACCATCTACTTTGGCAAAGACGGTATAGACATGAGCAAAACCGCCATTGGTAATCCAGCATTTCTGTCCATTCAATATATAATGTTTACCATCGGGAGAAAGAACGGCTGTTGTCTTGGCGCCCAGCGCATCACTACCACTATTTGGCTCGGTCAAACCATACGCTCCCGCCCACTCTCCCGTAACCAGCTTGGGCAGATACTTGAGTTTTTGCTCTTCGGTCCCGAAATACAGAATTGGTAACATGCCAATACCCGTATGCGCAGCTACTGCAACAGAATATGAAAAACCGGCCCCCAAATACTCATTGACAATTGTAGAAGTGATAAAATCTTTTCCCAATCCACCATAAGACTCAGGGATAGAGGTCGAAAGTAACCCCAAGGCTCCCGTTTTGGCCAATAAGGTTGGCATCAAGCCGGGCTCCATTGAATCAATGCGTTGAACAACCGGAAAGACTTCGGTTTCAAGCAACTGATTGCACATATCCTTGATCATCAGTTGCTCTTCTGAAAAATCCTCAGGAATAAAACACTCCTCGGGCAACGAGGAAGTTGTTAACCACTGGCCTCCTTTGATGGCTTTTTTTACATGGGCAGTCGCTGACATAAATTAGAGATTAATTTGATGATAGATTATTAACTAAGATTATCATACACGATTTGTAAAACCTGTTTACATACTTCTACCTTATCGCTTGGAACGGATTGCAATGCTTCGCTCAGGGTTTGATCGGCCAATTTCATCGTTTGCTCTTGCAATTGCTGTCCTTCCTTGGTCAAATAGATAAGGTTGATACGACGGTCGGTTGCAGCCGCAACCCGCTTAACCAGTTGAGCACGCTCCAGATTATCTACTAATCGGGTTATACTGGGTTTATCCCGAAAACTGGCATTGCAAAGATCTTGTTGACTAATGCCATCTTTTTTCCAGAGATGATACAGTACGCTCCATTGCTCGATAGTTAACGGCAATCGATGTGTATTGAATTTCTTCTGCAGCCTTCTTGCGATCGCCGTAGACGCCAGCCCCGTAATAAAACTGTAGAGTTCCCCTTTTTTGAATTGGTTGTTTGGCATATAGTTGTTTAAGCAACTATCAAATCTACAATATCTTTTTGATTAGCCCAATGACCTTGTTGTTAAAAAACTGTACGCCCCGAATTGCCTGGTCATTGTTTAGTTTTGTTCACCATGTTACTGGCCCTGACCATCCTTATTTTATTGCTCTCTGCCGTATACGGACGATTGATCAGTCGATTTTTAATGGAGTGGAGGGCGATTCCCCTGACAGAGCCCACCCATATCGAGGCCTTTCCAACTGAGACACGCCCCAACTCCGACCAAGGGGGTGAGCTGGACCCCTCCGATGCTGCCACGTGGCCGACTGTATCGGTCTTGATCCCAGCCCGCAACGAGGCGGCCACTATCGGAACCCTTCTAACCGCACTGCAAACCCAACAATATCCCGCCTCTCTGCTCGAGATCATCGTTATTGACGATCATTCCGAGGATGAAACAGCGGCTATCGTTCAAACGTTCAACGGTGTTATCCTGCTATCCTTGCAAGAGACTGGGATCAACTCGTATAAGAAAAAGGCATTGGAAAAAGCCGTTGGCCAAGCCACGGGAGAATTGATCGTATGCACCGATGCCGATTGTATTCCGGGACCACATTGGATAGCGCAACTTGCCTCTTGCTATAAGACAACACAGGCTAAATTTATTGCCGCTCCTGTATTACTTCTATATAAAAAAAATGGGCTTGGCTACTTGCAGGCGCTTGATTTTATGATCCTACAAGGAATAACCGGAGCCGGACTACAAAGCGGCAAATTACTTATGGCCAACGGTGCCAATATGGCTTATCCCAGATCGGTGTTTAGTGAAGTAAATGGATATGCAGGGGCCGATCATATCGCATCGGGCGACGATCTTTTTCTTTTGCATAAGATCAGTGGCCGCTATGCAACACAGCTCATGTACCTAAAATCGAAAGAAGCGATTGTAAGCACTCCCGCCCAAGAAAGTTGGGGTAGTTTTTTTCAACAGCGAATTCGGTGGGCCAGCAAATCCACCCATTATAAAAAAGGGAGATTACAAGCCGTGCTCCTACTGGTGGGGACATACAACCTGCTGCTGCTACTAGCGGCAATAGGGGGATTGTTCGATATCCATTTTCTTTTTCTATTTCTGCTGGGCTGCTGTCTTAAAGCCGTATTGGAATGGGATTTTGTAAAAGAGGTCGCCATCTTTTTTGGTACCAAACCCCTGCTAAAAATCTTTATTTGGCTACAGCCCCTACATATTCTCTATACCGTGATCGCCGGCATGCTAGGGCTCAAAGGAGGCTACCGGTGGAAAGGGAGGGACGTACGATAAAAAGTAGTATTTCCATTACTGGAATTTGATAGATTTGTGCAGTCTGTAGTATCGAACATGAAAAAAAATTACCTCGTTTTTTTACTGGCTGTTGCCACCTGCCTACAACAGGCGATCGCGCAAGATGCCGTTATACGGCGGCTACAGAGCGAATCGCTTCGTCCCGTAAAAAAATATGTACCTGATTCCCTTATCAAAAAATGGAAAGCCGGCGGTAACTATACGCTGACCATAGGCCAGGGCACCCTGAGCAACTGGGCTGCCGGAGGAGATCAGTTCTCGTTTACCGTCAATACCATCTTACAGCTCTACTCCTACTATAGAAAAGATCGCAATAGCTGGGACAATACTCTCGATATCTTTTTTGGATACATCAATACCACATCGCTGGGGAGCCGAAAAAATGACGATCGTTTCGATCTGATCTCCAAATACGGATACTCCTTGAACAAGAAGCTAAATCTGGCTACGCTATTTAACCTTCGTTCGCAGTTTATCCGTGGGTACACATATCCTAATAATGTAAAAACATTCGCCTCGACCTTTATGTCGCCCGGCTACGTGATCTTTAGCCAGGGGCTTGATTTTAAGCCTAAGAAAAATCTCTCACTGTTCTTTTCTCCCCTTACGGCACGCTGGGTAATCGTTACCGATTCTGAATTATCGCGCCGAGGGGAATATGGTGTCAAACCCGGCACACAAAGCATCAGCCAATTAGGGGCCTTTGGTACCGTGAACTTCGAAAAGAATTTTACCAAGAAAGTCCTGTACAAAACCAGGTTAGATCTGTTTACCAATTACAAGACCAAACCGCAAAACATAGACCTGTTCGTTACCAATGTGCTAACGACCAAGATCGGAAAGAATCTGGCCTTTAACTGGAATCTCGATCTGATCTATGATGATGATGTGCGTTTATTTGGCCCTACTAAAAAATCGCCGGGACTACAACTAAAATCAATTGTCGGTATCGGGCTGCAGGTTAAATTTTAAAAATGGGTCAAGATAAACTGGCTCGTTTTGCGGCCATTAAGCAATTCAAAAATGTAATTGAGTTTCCGTCCAACATGGCCGGCCAATGGGGCAACTTCTTTGAAAAAGAACAACCCCTTACCCTCGAACTGGCTTGCGGGAAAGGAGAATACGCGCTAGGACTAGCTCGACTGTATCCTGAACAAAATTTTTTAGGGGTGGATCTAAAAGGAAACCGAATCTGGGTAGGCGCTAAAAAAGGATTAGAAGAAAGTTTAACCAATGTTGGTTTTTTAAGAACGCAAATTGAACAGATAGCGGATTATTTTGCCCCCGGAGAAGTGCGATCGATCTGGATCACCTTTCCGGACCCACAGCTGCGCTTTTCAAAGGCCAAGAAAAGACTAACGCATCCAATTTTCCTTAGAAAATATCAACAAATACTGTCTCCCGGGGGTTATATCCACCTGAAGACAGACAGCCCCGATCTGTATCGCTTTACCTTGTTAGTGATCGAACTGTATGGCTGCGTCTTGCACAAGGCAACGGATAATGTGTATACAGAGACGGATGTATCGGAAGAACTGCGGATCAAAACGCACTATGAATCGCTCGATATTGCCGGCCGTAAAAAAATTCACCATATCTGCTTTTCACTACCCGAACAATTGCCACAAGAGAAAGACCTCTTATTAAAAGAAAAACTGAAAGAAGATGAAGGGATTGATTGAGGGAAAGCATTTCTATTACAACCCAGAAGGATTGGTCGTGCTCACAGAAACATATCATCTCGAAAAAGGATATTGCTGTGGCAATGGCTGTACGCATTGTCCTTACGCATTTGAAAGCGTTCCAGAACCTCGCCGCAGCCAATTGCTGGCCGAAAAAGAAAATAGCATCACCCGGCCCTCCTGATAGAATAAAGCATCGAATCGTTTTTTCAAGAGTCCCTGCTCAGCATCGGATTATTTTCAAGCGACTGCTTACCTTTATTGCCATGGCTTCTTCAAAGCGTCAATCGGTAACTCCACTTCGCGCCGTTTTACCATCTGGTAAAAAGGATACTGATTTTTTTCAGCAAGTTTGGGCCTTGGTGCGTCTGATCCCACGCGGACGTGTTACCTCTTACGGGGCCATTGCTGCCTGCCTGGGTGCCAGATCAGGAGCACGGATGGTAGGCTGGGCTATGAACAGCAGCCACGGAGTGCATCCAAAAGTGCCCGCGCACCGGGTAGTCAACCGAGTCGGATTACTCTCCGGGAAAGATCATTTTGCCAGCCCCACGGCCATGCAAGAGCAACTAGAGAAAGAGGGAATCAAGATCAAGGACAACCAGATCGTTGATTTTGAAAAACACTTTTGGGACCCCGGACAAGCGCTAACAGGACATCAACTATAATAGGGGCTGATCATCCAATACACCACCACGCCGGTAATCGCTACGTACAACCAAACAGGCCAGGTGATCTTGGCTAACTTTTTATGAGAAGGCCATTCGCTGATCAGTGCACGGTAGGCGGTAAAAAGAATAAAAGGAAGAATAAGTCCAGCCAGGGGAATATGCGTAAACAAGATAATGTAATAAAGAGTGCGCTGCATACCGTCTCCTCCAAAGCTGGTTTCACCAGCTAACAAATGATGAGCAATGTAGCTGAGTAGAAATAGGACAGACAAAACCATTGCAGCCATCATCATGTTTTTGTGTGCCACATAACGACCGGTCTTTACTGCCCATAAGGCCGCCACTAAAAGAACCGCGACCATTGAATTGATAATGGCATTGATCAAGGCAAAGACATGCACATCAAAGCCCAGGTCGACCTGCAAGGTAACCCTGCCTAAAACTACCACGGCCGTAAAGACGATAGCGGAGAAAAGCCAGATCAAACGACTGGCCAGTTTATCATTTTTTGAAAGTACGGGAGGTAACATAGCACTTTATTTTTTGCGGAGAAAAAAGAGCAATAAAAATACACCGACCAAGGCCACTAAGAAAGAGACCGCCATTACCAGCAGCTTCCCTTCAAAAAAGCTTCGGGCCTTCGGATTCTTTTCCATCGTAAGTAAGATCAGATCTTGCTGCAATCTCGACAGATCGTCCGGATCGAGCCCGTCATAATAGCCACGTACCTGACGATTGATATCGATGAGTACGAACTTATCGCTATGCACAAAATTCGAATCGACCGACTCCCCATCGATCAATCCGAGTTTCATTTCGTTGATGGCCAGATCATAAATGGTCTTTTTATCGCCGGTCAATAACCACCAGGTGTCGGGATTGATCTGAAATCGCTGTGCCCAATAACGAAGACGCTCCAGTGAATCGCGTTCAGGATCTACACTAAAAGAAAGAAAATGAATTTTCCGATTAGTGCGATCGCCCACCCTACTGCCATTGTGCAAGGTCTCGGCTACCCGCTTCATGTTCACTGTCATAGAAGGACAGATCGTAGGGCAACGTGTAAAAAAGAAATCGGCTACAATGATCTTCCCCTCGAGACTATCCCAAGACATCATCTTGCCTTCTTGATTCTGCAATGAAAAATTTGCCAGCTGGTGCCAGACGGTATCCGATACTCGTTTACCACGTTTGGTAACCTGTTGTACCGAATCCGCAAAATAATGAGGAGGTAATTGCAAGGCATTCTCACTGTTGGCGTCTACGATAAAGTAGGCGATCAATGGAATGATCAGCGCCATCAACAGAGCATATAAGGCAGTCTTATTCAATGCAACTATAGCGTATTAGTGGCCGCCCTTGTGTGGGGTCGGCATCGTAGACTCCTTATAATGCTTGTCGTAGGTATTACGAAGATTCTTATAAGAGTTGCCGTCCCAAATAAAGGCACCGATGAACCAGATAAATAGTAACAGAGGAACCACGATCGTCATGATCATATTACGAATCTCGTCGCCGAGGTGCATAAAGACCGATACGATGTAATAAGCCTTGGCCAAGGTTAAGATACAAACCATACCCTTGAACATGAGCACTAACAGTTCATTTGGCGATTCTCCTTTGTGAATGTTGTAAATGAGCAAACCAATAATCAGCTCTATGATCGTAATAACAGAAAGAAGGATCGTGGTGTTCCTGACTTTCTTCTTAAACGTAGCCTCGTCTGTATGGTGTTGAAAAGTAACCTCTTCGAAAGCGGGATGTTGCATAGTATAGTAGTTTCTTGTTTTGCGAATAAATTGAGTCGATCAGATCAAATAGAAGCAAAGGAATACGAATACCCATACCAGGTCTACGAAGTGCCAGTATAAACCTGCCTTTTCGATCATCAGGTAATGTCCCCTACGCTCAAATACGCCCTTTTGCGTCATCAATAACATAATAATGTTGATGATCACGCCAGAGAATACGTGAAAGCCATGGAAACCGGTAATGCCGAAGAAGTAACCCCCAAAGGCAACAGGCCCTTTTTCGCGGACATGCAAGTCTGCAACCTGAATGGAGTTGAGCAATTGATCGTGCGTTAGAGCGGCATGATCGGCCGTTGCGCTGGCACCATGATGTCCCATCTGAGAAAGCTGCAAGAGGGTTTCATGTGATGTATTTTGTAAGGCGGCCATTACCTCTTCTTGCGGAGCCAGCTCTCCCCAAGGGTTTCCGCGCATACTTTGTCCGATGACTTCGAGCTTTCCATCAGCCAATACCACATGCTCACCGGTAATCAGGTGATGCCATTCCCACGCCTGACAGCCCAAGAAAGCAGCCCCTCCAATGATGGTCCAGATCAACCATTTTACCACTCCTTTTTTATCGTTATTATGGCCCGCATGTACAGCCAGCACCATGGTCACTGAAGAGATGATCAGCACAAAGGTCATCACACTCACGAACGCCAGCGGTAGATTGGCATGACCGGCTCCGGGAAACGCGTTAAAGACCACATTAGGGTCGGGCCAGAAGTTTTGGCTAAAACGGATGGTACCATATGAGATCAGAAAAGCCCCGAACGTAAAGGCATCACTCATTAAAAAATACCACATCATGAGCTTGCCATACTCCATGTTAAAGGGACTCTTACCGCCGGTCCACCATTTGGTCTGTTGAAGGGTTGCCGTTGTAGCCATACGTCAATGTTTCGTTTTCGTTAGTGTTGGTATCTGGTTCAATTACCGCCGATCAGCAAAAAGAAAAGCAACAGATAGATCCATAAGAGGTCTACGAAGTGCCAGTACGTTGCTGCGATCTCGACAGGAACAGAACTATATATTTTTATTCGTCCAAAAAAAGCTTTTGCCAATAACATACTCAAGGCCACGACTCCACCCACAACGTGCAAGGCATGCAATCCAAAGATCACGTACAAGAATTGACCGGCTCCCGATCCTCGAAAAGTGATCTCCTGTGCCCATAAATCCATGAACCCACTCCACTGCAGCCCGATAAACACGACACCCAGCACCAGCGTAATCCCCATCCACACCCGATAGCGAGCCATTTCCCTCTCGCGAAAACAACGCAGGGCCAATTGCACGCTTCCACTACTCAGTACAATGGCCAGGGTAGATAACCAGAATATAGAAGGAAGGGTTACCGATTTCCATCCCACTTGGTTGCTCTTTACAATAAATGCACTGGTCAGCCCGGCAAACATCATGATGAGGCTGCCCATGGCTACCCACAAGACAAACTTGTGCGGATGCATTTTTGTAGTGGTCGTACTGCTCACTCTATTTTACTTTTTACGCTGTCGGTGTCTTACTCAAGAGTAAGGCAAACAAGATCAGCGGTAAATACAAATAACTTCCAAACATGACCAATCGGGCCGCTTTTACCTCCATGGTGCGATACAAGTTGATACATCGCACGATCATAAACACATTGGCCAAGATCACCACTGCGATCGCGATCAATCCCTGCAGATGCTCGGTACTCGACAGGCCCGTAAAAAAGGGCAATAGCGTTACCGGTACCAGCAACAATGAGTACGCAACAGTCTGCATGGCGGTAAACCGAGTCGGTCCCTCTCGAGAGGGCAACAGACGGAATCCCACTGCGGAATAATCTTGATGCGCCACCCAGGCAATAGCCCAAAAATGGGGGAATTGCCAAAAGAACTGAAAGGCAAACAAGATCCAACCTCCCAATGAAAATTCGTCTTGTCCGGCTACCCATCCGATCAAACAAGGTAAGGCGCCCGGCAAGGCTCCCACCAACACTGCGATCGAATTGACTTTTTTAAGCGGCGTGTAAATAAAGGCATACAAGAATAAACTGAACGCTGCCAATAAGGCCGCTGCCCAATTAAACCGATCTCCCAATAGCCATACGCCGGTGGCCCCGGTCAGAGCGGAAAAGATCCAACCCTGAAGAGGCGAAAGTCGCTTCGCTGCAATCGGCCGGTTGGCAGTACGCTTCATCTGAGCATCCGTATCGCGTTCTACCACTTGGTTGATTGCATTCGCACTTCCGGTCACCAACATCCCACTTATAAAGAGCAAGAGTATCTCCAGCCAGTCATATTCGACCACCCGGGGGGCCAGCAGGTAACTGATCACACTGCTGAATACCACCATGATACTCAGCGAAGGCTTCATCAACATTATGTAGTCCCTGATCTTCATGAATCCTTCGCCATTTTTCAACCCACAACACTATTTCAAAACATCCATGTAAGGTTACCACCTGGTAACTTTCTTACATCAATGTTTACTTTCATTCGCGCTCACCGGCTCGGTCTGCGGGATAAACTCACGTCCATCCTTTCCATAATCATAAGGCCAGCGATGTACTTCGGGGATATCTCCTTCCCAGTTACCATGTCCGGGATTAACGGGAGTGGTCCACTCCAGCGTATTGGCTCCCCATGGATTTTGTGAACGCACTTTTCTACCCTTGTAAATAGAGTAAAAGAAGTTGAACACAAACAATAACTGTGCAGCAAACACCAAGATCGTTACAATGGTGATCATCTGATCGAGATCCCTGAAATTATTGAAGTTGACCCAACCACTTTTATCAAGATAACGACGGGGTACACCGGCTAGTCCTTGATAGTGCATTGGCCAGTAGATCAAATACGCACCCACCATCGTTACCCAAAAATGGATATAGGCCATGGTATTGTTCATATAACGTCCGAACATTTTGGGGAACCAGTGGTACACCCCGGCATACATACCAAAGAAAGAGGCCACACCCATAACGATATGGAAGTGGGCTACAACGAACATGGTATCGTGCAAGTGAATATCAATGGTAGAGTTTCCTAAGAAAATTCCGGTCAAGCCTCCGGAAATAAACAAGCTTACAAAACCGATCGCAAACAAGGCGGCCGGAGTAAACCGAATATTGCCTCGCCATAGTGTAGTAAGCCAGTTAAACACCTTAATGGCCGAGGGCACCGCGATCAATAGCGTGAGCAACACAAAGACCGATCCCAAGAAAGGATTCAGACCGGTAACGAACATATGGTGAGCCCATACCAAGAAGGCCAAGATGGCAATAGCGAACAAAGAACCCAGCATCGCCATATAACCAAAGATGGGTTTACGACTATTCACGGAAAGAATCTCCGAGACCATTCCCATGGCTGGCAACAAAATGATATACACTTCGGGGTGACCCAAGAACCAGAACAAGTGCTGGTACAGGATCGCACTTCCTCCTTCGTTAGGAAGCACTTCTCCATTGATCACAATATCGCTCAAATAAAAACTGGTACCGAGATTACGATCGAACAGCAACAGGATGGCACCTGAGAGTAACACAGGGAATGACAATACCCCCAGGATGGCCGTAAAGAAAACGGCCCAGATCGTAAGAGGCATACGGGTCATACTCATCCCCTTGGTACGCATGTTCAAGATGGTAGAGATATAGTTAAGCCCACCGAGTAACGAAGAGACAATAAAGAGGGCCATACTGATAAGCCAAAGATCTGTTCCGATCTTTTGTCCATCTCCGGCTTGCTTAAGTGCACTAAGCGGAGGATACATGGTCCATCCACCCGAGGCAGGACCGGTGTTGACAAAGATCGAAGACATCATGACCACGCTGGCTAAGAAGAAGAACCAGTACGAAAGCATGTTCAAGAACGGAGAAGCCATGTCGCGCGCTCCGATCTGCAACGGAATAAGAAGGTTCGCAAAGGTTCCGCTCAGACCCGCGGTCAATACAAAGAACACCAGCACGGTTCCGTGCATCGTGACCAGTCCATAATAAAACTCTGGCTGGATCTGACCTCCTTTAGCCCATTGACCAAAGAACGTTTCCAAAATGGGGAATGCCCTGTCGGGATACCCGAGTTGGAGGCGGAATAATACAGAAAACAGTCCCCCCACAATGGCCCAGACAATCCCCGTTATCAGGAATTGCTTCGCGATGGTCTTGTGGTCCATGCTAAAGATGTACTTTGAAATAAAGGACTCTTGGTGATGTCCGTGCTCCTCGTGATGCGTTGTAGCTTGTCCGGCTACAGTGGCAGTTGTCATCAATGTTTCACTCATTGTCTTCGTATTTAAAAGCGTTTGAACTAATTGATCTTGTTTTGAGCTACGACCGATACCATGGGTAAAGCAGCCGATGCACTATCTTTTTTAGCGTTTGGATCTTTGTCAGGATTGGCCACTAAATACTGGGGCTTCTTCGAGGCCAGCCAGGCATCGAACTCTTCTTGCGTTTCTACCACAATGGTACCACGCATACTCCAGTGTCCTTTACCGCACATCTGATCGCAAGAAAGTTCATAGACAAAATCCTTATTGCCTGTTTTCTCTTTCATTTCTTTTGTAGTGTACTTGGGAGTAAACCACATGGTAGTGGGGGTGCCGGGCACCGCATCCATCTTCATTCTAAAATGAACCAACCCTACGTCATGAATCACATCTTTGGCACCGATCACCAGTTGCACGGGCTTACCCACGACCAAGTGCATCTCTTGTTCTACGAAAACGTCATCGTGGTTGGCAGGATCTTCCCATAACTGACCGGCGGGATTACCATTGACAGCATCCACTTTCTTAAAATATTTTTTGCCCAGCACACCATCGGCACCGGGATAGCGAAATTCCCAACCGAATTGTTTACCGACCACTTCGACCACCATGGCATCTTTTGGAGCGGGGCCCGTTATCTTGAACCAGTAAAAGATACCAAAGCCGACCAATACAGTCAGTGTGATGGCAGGGATTACGGTCCAGATCAACTCAAGACGATTATTATGCGGATAATAATACGCTTTGCGATCGTCAGATTCCTGATACTTATAGGCGAACCAAAACAAGGCTACCTGCGTACAAACAAAAACAACTGAGGTAACGGCGAGGGTAACATACAGCATCCGATCAACCAATTCTCCGTGATCGGAGGCGGGCTCTCCCAAAATACGACCCTTGAGCCATTCATTGCACAGATACACTCCGATCAATCCGAAGATCAGGAAGCCCAGCAACATAAAGCCGTTGATACGGTTCGATTGCTTGCGTGCTTTTTCGTACCCCTTAATCTGTGACACATACTCACTGGCCTTGGAGATCTGCAGAATGATCACAAACACCAAAACCAAAATCGCAAGGATGAAGAATGTCTGCATAAATAATCGTCAGTTAAAGTTTCATGTATTCGTTTAGATAATTACTATCATTACGTATGATGGATCAAGCTCTCTTTCACAAAGGGATGGTTACGAGCCAGCAACGGTGCCTTGGCCAGTGCCTTGGCGGTCACGTACATGATCAATCCTACAAATCCTAAGGCAATACCCAGATCGTATAAAATATTGGGGACCTTGTTGGGCGATACGGCCGGGAATACCATTTGATAAAAATCGAGCCAGTGACCGAAGATGATCAACACGGCCATCAGCGCGACAGTACCATAATTGCGCTTAGCATTGCGGGTCATCATGATCAGCAGCGGGGCAATAAAGTTGATAATGAACATCAACCAGAAAATGCCTTTGTAAATACCATGGGCACGGGGCTGAAAATAAACGGTCTCCTCAGGGATATTGGCATACCAGATCAGCATGAACTGAGAGAACCAGAGGTACGTCCAAAACACAGAGAAGGCGAACATGAATTTGCCCAGATCGTGCAGGTGTTCGTTGTTGACGTACTCCAGGTAATCGTTATTCTTTAAGAAGATCACGAACAAGGCAATAAGCGCCATCCCCGACACGAACGTACTGGCAAAAGTATACCAGCTGTACATGGTGCTATACCAGTGCGCATCGATGCTCATCAACCATAACCAGGGAATAGAGGACATAACCGTTAAAGAGAATAATACAATAAACAAGGCGGCCCATACCGTATTACTAAATATGTATTTCTTGCGCTCCTCGAGTGTAGCCAGCGGTTCGTTGTCTAATTTTCTGGAAAGCTGACGCATCTTCCATCCCAACAGTGACCAACCGGCAATGGTAATGATCGTGGCAATGGCAAAGAAGGGCTTGTTCAAAAAGCCTTTTTTATGCGACAAAATGGGATCATGTGTTACATGCTCGGCATCTGTCCAGTGATAAATGGTATGATTATCTCCAAAAACGATGGCCAGTAAAATAGCGCCGCATATAACACCGATCACCGGTACTACTGCCGAGATAGCCTCGGGTACTCTGCGAAAGGCCATTTGCCAACCGCCCCAAGCCAGGGTGGTAATGCAGATAAAGAACATAGAGGCATTCACGACCAGCAAAAAGAACACACTGTTTTGTAGCAAAGAGGCCCAAAAGCGTGCCTGTTCTGCGGGGTCACTACTGGAACCACTGGTTACCCAAAGACCAATGATCGAAAGCAGGCCGAAAGCCATCAGCGCCATAGAGATAGTCTGAAAACGCTTAGGAACGGTGAAAGTAGATCGGATAGCCATCATTCGTTATTTATATAATGCATTAATTCGTTTAGTTTCCGGCAGGGGCCGCTGCTGTACTAGCTGTAGCGCCGGCCTCTTTTTGTTTTAGTTTGATGTAGGCCACAATTTCCCAGCGCTGCTTGGTGCTCAGTTGAGAACCATACCCTCCCATCAGATTTTTTCCATAGGTGATAGAGTGAAACATCGTGCCCTCGGCCATGTTAAGCGCCAACGGATCGCCGATCAGATTACGGGGTGCTGCCGTATAAGGACCATCTCCGCCTTTCCACAACGGTCCATTCCCATCCAGCTTGGTGCCGTGGCAAATACCACAATTGATCAAATAAATACGCTCAGCCTCTGTCATATCAACTGTGGCGGGATCGATTGGATTCTTTACTTCCGCAGAACGAACATACCCTACAGAATCATTGGCAAAAGGATAACTGGCCATGGCACCGCGAGCAATAGTACCTTCTACCGGACGGGCATTATAGTGCACGCCAGCCTCTTGCAGGGCCGCGGTAGAAGCATAGGTTTCGTAGGCACGGCTATAGGCCATATCAGGCATATAAACACGGCCTTCGTCGCGACGTACCCCACCGCAGGCAGCAAAGACCAGTGACAGGGCAACGGTTCCGGTAAGTAGTTCTATTTTTCTCATCGTCTGATATTATAAATACAAGCGAATTAATTTTTTTCGAAGCGCATCTTGTCCGTGGCATAGCTACCCAGCCACCAACCCGTCTCCCGTGTTTCTATCGTTACGTCGGTGGCACCGATCGTTTGCAAAAATTGCTTTGCCTCTGCCTCGTTGGTAGCGCTGGTGCATTCCAGGGCCATCACGAACGTATCATCGGTAGAGCGTGGATTAAAATGATCTTTCTTTACAAAAGGGGCCAATTGGCAGAGCCAGCAAAAGGTAAGCACCATCCCGACCGCAGCGAACAACACGGTCAATTCGAAGGTAACCGGGATCCAGGCGGGCAAAGCAAAATAGGGCTTACCGCCAAAGTTGATCGCCCAATCGATGGTCAATGCCCAAGTAATAAAGCTAACGGCCGTAGTGGTGCCGGTAATACCATAGATAAAACCAGCGGTATGCAGACTGGTATCGCGCAATCCCATCTCTTTATCCAGACCATGGATAGGGAAAGGCGTAAACACATCATGCAATTTATACCCCGCACGACGAACTTTTTTGACAGCAGGAAACAGCACCGCTTCATCGGTAAAGTTGCCCACTATGAATTTCTTTTTCGCCATATACTCTTTTTTCAATTTTTTAATTAATGCTCATGTAGATGATGTTCGCCGAACTGTGTCACCGTATCTTCTTCTTCTTTGGTCATCTTAGCCTTATAATTCTCTCCATTCTTTTTAAGAATATGCTTGATCTCGGCGATCGCGATGACGGGAAAGAATTTCGAGAACAGAAAATAACAGGTAAAGAAGAGACCGAAGGTTCCCAAGTAGAACCCTACCTCCCAAATGGTAGGCGTATAGTAGGTACTCCAAGAAGAAGGAAGATAATCTCGGTAGACCGAGGTAACGATAATGACAAAACGCTCGAACCACATTCCAATATTGACCAAGATCGACATAAAGAAGGTCACAAACAGGTTGCGACGCATGTTGCGGAACCAGAAGATCTGCGGAGACAATACGTTACAGCCCATCATCAACCAGTAACTCCAACCATAGGGGCTGTCCAAGTTCAATCGATTCTCTTTAAAGGCGAACCACTCATAATCGACAGCACTATACCAGGCCATAAACAGCTCGGTGAGATAGGCAATACCGACGATAGATCCGGTCAACACAATTACCTTATTCATTACATCGATATGCTCAATGGTAATATAGTCTTCGAGAGACAATACTTTTCTGGTAATCAATAACAGCGTT
>JBIIHS010000110.1:0-5749 GCA_044235515.1 Chitinophagaceae bacterium
AAATTGACTAAACCGGAAAGAGACAGTATCACTATTTCTCTGCCCCTTTATGATCAAACCACCCCCCCTTTTGGTACCAGCATTTTGAAAAACCACCCTACTTTCTGAAGTCCCCTGAGAAGAAACAGTTCCCAAACAAAGCAAAGAGGCACCGTCAAAAAAGAGAACAGACACCCCTTCCTCCACTACAAAAGCGGAATCTACTACAACAGACCCACTTATATAGTAAACCTCCTTTGTAAGACGCAGAGTAGGATACCTGCCTGAAAGCGTGTCTTGCGCCGCCATAAAAGCCGGAAGAAGTAGTAAAAGATATAATGTAAAATTTCTCAACATTTAGTCTGAAATTTTATAGAGAACAGGTTTTACAGAACGGGTACTTCCATCACCCACTGTAATGGTAATATTGTCAAACATGACAAGATTTCCTCTCCTTAGTTTTGCAAACAACTGTTTTGACTCATCTTGGAAAACGGGTCCATAATTGTATACAGCCGGTATTTCTTCCTTTCCTCCCAGAATGGAAACGCGAAAGCCATTGATACGAAGAGAAACTTCTTCAATACCAGAAACCGGTACACTGGCAAAAAGACCATTAGACCTTAAAAGATCAGCACCACTGATCATATTTCGACCTGCATTTTGCAATGAAATGGTAACCTCGGGATCTGGAATTCGTTGAACGGCCAACGTGCGAGAAAGTAATAACTGCCTGCCCCCTGGTTCTCGTAAGTACATCTTTAACTGATATTGACCTATAGTAGAAAACAAGACATTGATCTTTCCGGGAGATCGTGATATTTTTGCAGCAGGCGAGAACTCAATATCAACGTCTTCGATATTGAGCGAAGATAAATTACCGAGCAAGGGGATTGATACGCCTGCATAATAGCGGTCAAGACGGATATTGTTGAGTAGCTCTAGCTGCTTTTTACTGGCGTCTGCATCGAGTCGTGCATCCACTACCTGCGTGGAAAGAGTAGAATTTTCTAAGATCGACTGAGCTGACTGTTTTCGTAAAAGTTCGGCCAGACGCTTTTGATCGGCCATCAATGCCTTTGTAATGATCGCATTCCGTTGCTCAACAACATCCACACGTGTTTGCAGTAAGAGTAACTTTATTCGTTTAAATTGCATATAAGCAACAGAGGCTGGCTTATCAAGGATAAAATAGTTAGCCCAATTGATCTTTTTTCCATTTCTGGTGGTAATGACCCTCTTTTCAGGAAGCCAGCGACTATAATTAGCGCCGAGTAATGAATCCGATTGATTTAATTTAGCAGCCAGCGAAAAAAGACTATCCTCGATCTTTTTGATCAGCCCATCCTTTTTAAAAAGCCCAGTAAGCTTTTTCCGCTTTTGATATTCCCGCTCCAGTGATGTGCCTTTTTCGCTTAATGAGGCAAGCACATAATTATCTGCACTATCCAGCAAAAGAAATGACCGGTTGATTTCATTCTCTAAAAAAAGATAATTTTTAAGCTTTGGTAAGCTATCTAGCAATTGCTGATTTACCTCTTTCAATAAAACAGCCGACCGAGCTTCTTGTTTCTTAATCAGCTCCTCTTGATAATTTAAGGTACTGGTAACGTACAAGTTGCTTTCCAGCAAACTGGCTGGAACACTAAGAAGGGAAAGACATAGAAAGGTCAGATAAAGTAATAAAAGCAAACGGTATCGGTTCGTATTGATGGAGGCCGCCATTGGCTCTACTTCGTTTTGATCGACTGCAGGATATTGTTAGATAAGGCTCCAAGCTCTTGGATGGACTTGGCAGTGGATAGAATTTCTTGTTCGAGCTTTAGAAGTCGTTCGCTGTTTATTTCAGTAGCTTGTTTCATCTTAAGCATCTGTTGATCGAGTTCTGCAGAGCTTTTTCCTAAGGTCTCAAATCCCTGTACGCCCGACATCATCAAATTAGTACCCGTGTTTACACTACGTAGACTTTCTGTTACTTGTTGAGCATTGGAAGCGATCTCATTCATGCTGTCGCGGATCATATCGCTAAGCTTATAGTAATCATAATTAAGCTTGTCCAATCGAACGATATGCGTTTGAAGCGTACTAATATAACCGGTCGTTACCTGCTCGATGCGGTCATGCACAGCAATCGTATCTTGTGGGTTCTCTGCGGCTGTATCCAGGAGGTCGGGGAATATACGCTCCCACTTGTAGAAGAATGGCTTTGTTTTGTATTGAATGGAAGAAAGGGAAAAGACTAAAATTTCAACAACCAATCCGGCGATGAGCAACTCCTCATCATTTTGCCATTCCAAAAATTTCGCAATTACACCTGTTAAAATTACGATTGCTCCAACACTGTAAAAAAGATTGAACTTGTCAATTTTTCTAATCCAACGAAGCATAGAAAATGGGTTTAGTGTGCTGAAACATTGTGATTTACAAAACGAATGTTTTTAGCGCGCTAAAGTTCCCAAGACTTATCAAAAAGGACTATAGAAAATAATGGATTCTTATGTAGTATTTTGACTACAAAGAGTATGGATATATACTTACTAAAATAACTATCACTTCAATTTGCTATTCCGAAAGCCGTAACTAAAATAAAGGATCAACCCTACTCCCATCCAAGCAAAGAACCAACTCCAACTGATCGTGGGGATCTCGAGCATCAAATATAGACAAGAGATCATACCTAATACGGGGATCAGGGAGGGCTTTTTTGCAATGGAGTAAATGGAGATCAATATCGTAACGGTCGTGAGCGCAAGGGCTCCTAAAAAAAACAATAAATAGAGCAAGGGATATCCGCCTTGTTCTAAACGCATAGAAAAATAGTCGATCATTCTCTCACTGGTCAAGTAAAAGAATACCAAAATTAGGGCCGGGACTAAAAATTGTCCATTGATATAAGGCAAATTGAATTGCCCTTCTTTCTTTTCAATTTTCGGCAATAATAACACCCCACCCGACACTAGTACAAAGGCAAATAAAGTGCCGATACTGGTCAAATCGGTCACCAAGCCGCTTTGTAAGAAAAGCGCTCCCACCCCAACGATCACGCCGGTTAAGATGGTGGCAAATCCAGGGGTTTGATACCGGGCATTGACCTTGCCAAAACGGGCGGGTAAGAGTCCATCGCGACTCATACTCATCCAAATGCGGGGCTGACCGATTTGAAAGACCAATAATACAGAGGTAGTGGCCACTACTGCACTCACCGATACAATATGCTCGATCCAAGGGGCTCTGCTTTCAAAGACAAAAGCCAGTGGATCACTTATGCCTTTGAAGGCGGCATAATTTTCCATACCCGTAAGTACTAAGGCAATTAAAATATAAAGCACCGTACAAATCAAAAGTGAATAGATCATCCCTTTGGGCATATCTCGCTGCGGATCTTTACATTCCTCGGCCGTGGTGGAGATCGCATCGAAACCGATATAGGCATAAAAAACGGCAGAGACACCCTTTAAGACGCCCGAAAATCCATTGGGCATAAAGGGCATCCAATTATTGGTGTCAACATAAAATGCACCAGCGCCGATCACAAACAAGATGACCAAGACCTTGAAAATTACCATCGCATTGGCTGATTTCTTACTCTGGCTGATCCCTACATAGGCCAACCAGGTAATCAGTGCCACGATCACAAAGGCAGGAAGATTAAAAAAGATTTTTATCGACCCCAAGCTAGGCGCCTGTTGATACGCCTCTATCACAAACCGATACGATTTCAATTGCTCCGGATCTATTACCGCTCCCCCTTGTATGGCTCGGGTCGCTTCTCGGTAAGCTCCCTCAGCTGTTACCGGATCGACCAACATCCAATTAGGAAGATGGATCGAAAATATATTGACCAATAAATTATTAAAATAACCGCTCCACGAAATGGCTACTACAATATTTCCAATGGCATATTCCAAGATCAGGGCCCATCCGATGATCCAGGCTACAACCTCACCGAACGTAACATAAGAATACGTATAGGCACTACCTGCGACCGGTACACGACTCGAAAACTCCGCATAGCACAGTGCAGAGAATCCGCAGGTAACCGCCGTGATCACGAAAAGTAATGAAATACCGGGTCCTCCCAGATAGGCGGCTCCACCAATAGTAGAAAATACACCCGCCCCAATGACCGCAGCAATTCCCAAAAAGGTAAGGTCCTTTACGCCCAACACCTTTTTTAAGGCCCCTTTTTGATTGGATTCATGCTCGTATGAAGAGCGAATGGCATCGATCGATTTTTTCCGAAACAATGAAGACCACATAAGCAAAAATTAAAAATTAAACTTCTCGTTGAATTAAATAGGCGGCTAATGCTTTTAGCGGAGCTTTTCGGGCCGACAGTACAGCAACCTGCTCTAAGCTATCAAGGGCCTTATCGAGGAATTGCTGCTTTAATGCAAGAGCCCATTGATCCACTCCACAATTTATATAAATAGCGAGTACCTGTGCTACTTTGTCGGCCGGATTTGAATTCAACAGATCAAGTAACCGTTTTTTATCGGCTGCGGTTGCCGTTTGCAAGGCATGGATCAGCAAGAATGTTTTTTTATTGGCCAAGATATCTCCACCGATTTGCTTTCCGAATTTCTCTGGATCCCCAAAAGCGTCGAGATAATCATCTTGCACCTGAAAAGCCAGTCCTAACTGCAACCCAAAAGAATATACCAGTTCTTGATTACGCTGCCCTGCCCCCCCTATAATAGCCCCCATTTGTAAGGCGCAAGCCAAGAGCACCGAGGTCTTTAGCTTGATCATGTGCAGGTATTCATCCAAACTAACGTTGTCTCGCGTCTCAAAATCCATATCAAGCTGCTGTCCTTCACAAACCTCAGTAGCTGTACGGTTAAAAAGGGGCAATAAAGACGATTGATAAGCACTGCTTACGTGGCTGAGCCAGTGGTAGGCCTGTATCATCATCACATCCCCGGCCAACAAGGCTGTATTTTCGCCAAAATGGCTATGCACCGTAGGCACTCCTCTGCGCAGCGGTGCCTTATCCATAATATCATCATGAATCAGCGTAAAATTGTGAAATAGTTCTATGGCCGTGGCCGCTGACCAGGCATCTGGTCTTACTTCTTCGAAAAGTTCATTACCCAATAAGCAAAGTACGGGCCGTATGCGTTTGCCTCCGATCTGTAAAAAATAATCAGTGGCCCGATACAAATTGGCCGGTTGCTCCGGAAATTGCTTTGCCGAAAACCGTTGATTAAAAAGAGTGGAAAATTCACTGAAAGAATGCATACGACAAAATAAGACTCATTTCTTGTTTTTGGGCAATTTGGCCCCTGATTTTTGAGCCGAAAGCTCTCCGGCCACGACCCATTCATAATCGAGTTGTCGTTTGGTCAGGTTAGCGGCGATCACCTTGATCCATACTTTATCGCCCATACGAAACTTTCTACCTGAACGCATACCCAGCAAACAATAATCACTCTCTACCTGTCGAAAATCATCATAATCAGACAAAGAGACGACACTGACCAGCCCTTCACATTTATGCTCAATGGTTTCGACCCAAAAACCAAAATGAGCAACGCCACTGATGATCCCTTCAAACTCCTCACCCACAAAATTTTTCATGTACTGCACCTGCTTATATTTATTGGCAGCCCGTTCGGCTTCCATGGCCGCCCTCTCACGTTCGCTGGTGTGCTTACATTTTTCCTCTACCTTTTTGTCTGGTACAATTCGTTGTTGCAATACCTCCCATAAAATGCGATGTGCCTGTATATCGGGGTAACGACGGATCGGAGACGTAAAATGACAGTAA
>JBIIHS010000111.1:0-5743 GCA_044235515.1 Chitinophagaceae bacterium
CACAAAATTTTTGAACGGACATGGAACCGCCATTGGAGGTATTTTAATTGGAAAGGATATTGACCGGATGAAAGGTCCGATCGGAAAGTTCTTTCGCACCACCGGTGCCTGTGCCAGCCCATTTGATGCCTACTTATTGACACAAGGCATCAAGACTCTCGAGGTTCGAATGGATAAACATTGTTCCAATGCCGAACAAGTCGCTGGCTTTTTGAGCGGTCATGCCGCGGTAGCCAGGGTCAATTATACTGGGCTACCCTCTCACCCCGACCATGCGATCTCGGCAAAACAAATGCGTCATCCCGGTGCGTTAATGAGTTTTGAATTAAAGAAAGGACTGCAAGGAGGTATTGACTTCATGAACAAATTGAAACTTTGTGTACGTGCCGTTTCATTAGGTACTTGTGATACCCTATTGTCTCACCCCGCTTCGATGACACACTTTAGCGTACCAAAGGAAGAGAAAGAAAAATACGGCATCACCGACGGCCTAATTCGTATGCATGTCGGGATCGAAACAGCAGCGGATATCATAGCAGACCTGAACCAGGCGCTACAATAATTTTTTCGACAGATACGAAGTGATGATATAGAGCGTACTCAAAAAACATTTTAGCTATCAAAAGGAAAACACCTATACTATCTTGTCTTTGACACTAACCATACGACCCGCACAGCGAACAGATTGTCCCCGATTACTAGAGCTGATCCGTGAATTAGCCCTCTATGAGAAGGCCCCTGACGAAGTAACGGTACGTGATGCACACTTTGAAGAGAGTGGTTTTGGCAATAAGCCGGTATGGTGGGCCTTTGTTGCCGAAGATGGTAATGGCATCCAGGGTTTTGCCCTCTACTATATTCGCTACTCCACTTGGAAAGGACAATGCCTGTACCTAGAAGATATTATCGTAACAGCCACCCAGCGCGGAAAAGGGATTGGCTCAGCCCTTTTTGAGACCATTCTTAAAGAAGCGAAAGAAAAGAAAATGGCAAGAGTCTGTTGGCAAGTACTTGATTGGAACGAACCCGCCATTCGCTTTTATAAAAAATATAAAGCCAATTTAGACCCCGAGTGGGTCAATGGAGCCATCGAAATTTCGCTCGAAAGCTAAGCCTATTTTGTTACCCTACGGAAGCAACGATCGCTTCTTTATTGATCTTTTGGATGAGTCCCTGTAATACTTTGCCAGGTCCCACTTCGGTAAATTGAGTAGCCCCATCAGCAATCATCGATTGAATGGTTTGCGTCCATTTTACAGGTCCAGTCAATTGATTAATGAGATGTTGCTTGATCTCCTCTGCATCCATTACGGCCTTGGCCACTACATTTTGATAGACAGGACAAATAGGTTGATAAAAAGAAGCTGATTGAATGGCCGCCTTCAGCAATTCCTCAGCCGATTTCATTAGGGGCGAATGAAAGGCGCCCCCTACCGGTAATACCAATGCTCTTTTTGCCCCAGCACCCTTTAAGGCGGCACAAGCTTTTTCGATACCCGCCACTGAACCACTGATAACAAGTTGTCCCGGACAATTATAATTTGCGGGCACTACTATCTCCTCTATCTGGGCACAGACCTCGCCCACTTTTTCATCGTCCAAGCCCAAAATAGCGGCCATGGTACCCGGTTGATGTTCGCAAGCATGTTGCATGGCGTTGGCGCGGGCAGCTACCAGGCGCAAAGCATCCTCAAAGCTAAGAACACCGGCTGCCACCAAGGCAGAGAATTCACCAAGTGAGTGACCGGCTACCATATCGGGCTTTACCTGCTCAATACTTTTATAAGCCACAATGGAATGTAAAAAAATGGCGGGTTGAGTCACATCGGTGCGACGAAGATCTTCTTCTGATCCATTGAACATGATATCGGAGAGACGAAAACCGAGTATCTCGTTGGCTTGTTCTACGATCTTTTTGGCAAAAGCGGATTGTTCATAATAATTCTTGGCCATACCCGGAAACTGAGAACCTTGTCCGGGAAATACGTAAGCATGCTTCATAGCAACAGAATAATTAATTGAGTTTGGCGCCGATCAGACGCATAAATTCACTGCGGGTAGAGTTCTTATGGAATTCGCCATCAAAGGCAGAGGTCGTTGTCACTGAATTTTGTTTTTGAACACCACGCATCATCATACAAAGATGCTGCGCCTCTACCACCACTGCAACACCCAGGGGGTTTAGGGTTTCTTTAATTGCATCTTTGATCTGAATGGTCAGCCTCTCCTGCACCTGCATTCGACGAGCAAAGACATCGACCACACGCGCCACCTTGCTGAGTCCGGTGATCCATCCATTGGGAATGTAGGCCACATGGGCCTTGCCAAAAAAAGGAAGCATATGGTGTTCACACATGCTGAACAGCTCAATGTCCTTTACCACGATCATCTCACTGACGTCCTCATGAAATTTGGCCGAATTCAAAATGGCCTTGGCATCGAGCTGATAACCCTGGGTCAGAAATTGCATGGCCTTGGCGACCCGCTCCGGGGTTTTAAGCAGTCCTTCGCGCTCGGGATCTTCGCCCAGCCACGAAATGGCCTCTTTATAGCTTTGTGTGAGGGCCGTAGTGGCTTTCTCATCATAATGATCTGTTTTGTGGTAGGCCATGATTTGGATTTGTATTATGCGGGATACTCGACGAAATTGCGTGGGGTTTCATAAAGGCGGATCTGCAGATCGTGTTGTGCCAACACATGAGGACGTAACAGATCATAAATAACAATGGCGATGTTCTCGGCCGTAGGATTCAGCTCTTTGAACTCTTGGGTATCGAGATTCAAATTCCGATGATCGAAACGCTCGATGACTTTTTCTTGCACTAAGTCGCTGATCCATTTCATATCGACTACATAACCGGTGATCGGATCGGGTTCGCCTGTGACTTTTACGATCAGCTCGTAATTATGACCGTGGTAATTGGGTAAAGCGCATTTTCCAAACAAGCGCTCATTTTCCTGAGCCGATAGATCGGGACGGAATAGACGGTGGGCGGCATTAAAATGCTCTTTTCGATAAACAGCTACTCGTTTGGACATAGGAAATAAGATGAACCTTTGATCGGTCGTAGTCTAAACAAGTCTGCGGACGATTAGTTCAAAACTTGTTTAAAATTACGACAATTTTTACCCATAATACTCAACATATATTTTTGGGGTCTCCACCAGCTTCAGACAGTGCAGCTTAACATGGGCCGGAAGAGCCGGGGCCAGCTCTTGCCAAATGCCCACAACGAGATTTTCTATGGAGCAACGCTTTCCCAGCATAAAATCAACATCGAGGTTCAGATTGCGATGATCGAGTTTGTCTATGACACGTTCCTTGACGATCGTGCTCAGCCGTTTAGCATCGAAAATAAATCCGGTGTCGGGGTCGGGATCTCCCTTAATGGTCACATAGAGCTCGAAATTGTGCCCATGCCAATTGTGGTTGGCACACTTTCCAAAAACCTGTTCATTTTTTTCGGCAGACCAGTCTGGGTTATAGAGTCGATGGGCGGCATTGAAATGCTCGATACGGGTTAAGTAAACCATGCTTTACTTTTAGTTCCTTCTCAGCATCGGGCGGAAGGAAGGTGAGCCGCAAAGTTAACTACATTCTGCTAATTTTACCTCCATGAATTGCCTTGTTGTAGCCGCCACCCCTATAGAAATTGCGCCACTTATAGACAAATTGCCCCGGGGCATAAATAAAAAGGTAGAGATCGATATACTGATCAGTGGCATCGGGCTACTGGCCACTACCTATTCGCTCCAAAAGCAGATTCATATTAAAAGACCCGATCTGATCATTCAGGCCGGCGTAGGCGGTTGCTTCGATAAGAATATAGCACTGGGCTCGGTGATGGCGATCAAAAAAGATTGTGTAGCCGATCAAAGTGTGGTAGAACTAGCCGAATTAAAAACTCTCTTTGACCTTCAGTTGGTGCCGGCTGATCAGTTCCCATACAAAAAAGGGTGGCTTGTCAACCCTTTAAAAAAACTTGATCCACTTCCTGTACGTCTTGTCACCGGTATCTCTGTCAATGAGATCACCACCGATCCTTCGCGAGTGGCCTTGTATAAAAAACTATTCTCACCTGTCATGGAATCCATGGAAGGGGCAGCCCTTCACTATATTGGCCTAATGGAGAAAATTCCTTTTTTACAATTGCGAAGCGTTAGTAACTATATAGCCGAACGGAACAAAAAAAATTGGAAACTAGCCCCGGCCGTCACCTCTTTGAACAAGGTCCTGTGGCAAGTATTGAAAAAACTATGAAAATCAGTATCGGTTTTTCGCCTTGTCCTAACGACACCTATGTGTTTGACGCCCTGGTCAATCAATTGATCGATACCCAGGGAATCGAATGGGATGTTTTTATAGAAGATGTGGAGACACTCAATGAGTGGGCACTTGAGCAACGACTCGACGTAACCAAGCTAAGCTTTCCCGCCTTATTCCAAGCTAACGGAAGCTACCGATTACTCAATAGCGGAGCTGCCTTAGGAAAAGGAGTGGGCCCCCTCTTGGTAGCTAAAGAACCTTATTCTGCCGATCCGGAGCTCATCGGGCAACACCATATTGCCTTGCCCGGACAGCATACCACGGCCCATCTGCTTTTTTCGATGGCCTTTCCGAAAGCCACACAAAAAAAATTCATGGTATTCTCGGCAATAGAAGAAGCTGTCTTGTCCGGACAAACCCAATTAGGGGTCTTGATTCATGAGAATCGCTTTACCTATGCGGACAGAGGATTACACCGAATCGTAGACCTGGGTGCCTATTGGGAGCAAGAAACCGGTGTACCCATCCCTTTAGGGGGAATCGCTATTAAAAGTTCCCTCCCAACAGAACTGGGACAAAAGATCGACCAGCTGATCGCCAACAGTCTTCAATCAGCCCGGAAGCTCAATACGATCAGCCCGTTTGTGCGATCACATGCACAAAATATGGAAGAGAAAGTGATGAGACAGCATATCGACCTATATGTCAACGATCATACACACTCTTTAGGAACAACGGGAAAAAAGGCAATACGAAGATTGTTTGAAACCTATGAACGATTGGTAGATAACAATAAGATCGATTATGCGCTCGACAATACTCTTGACAGCACTCAAGAAAGAGCTTTAAACCGTGCTTTATACAATGCTAGTGATCGTTTCTTTTTAGATCCGAATTAATCGATAGCCACTCAGCCCTTGAGGGCCTTTGCATATACCGCCAAACAACGAGCACGAGCTGCCTCGTGTTGCACGATGGGAGACGGATAATCTAATGACTGCGACTCAGGAACCCATTGCTGGATATAGCGCAAGTCGGGATCGAATTTTTTGGTTTGGATATACGGATTGAATACGCGGAAATACGGCGCCGCATCACATCCCGATCCCGCGGCCCATTGCCATCCACCGTTATTGGCCGACAGATCGAAGTCCAGTAATTTTTTAGCAAAATAGGCTTCACCCCAGCGCCAGTCGATCAAAAGATGCTTGGTCAAAAAAGAAGCTACGATCATTCGGACGCGATTATGCATAAACCCGGTCTGGTTAAGTTCTCGCATACCGGCATCAACGATAGGATATCCGGTTCGACCCTGACACCAGGCCTCAAACTCCTTTTCATTATTTCTCCATTCGATCTTATCGTAAGCGGGTTTGAAGCTCGAAGACACTACATGCGGAAAATGCCAGATGATCATTTGATAAAAATCTCGCCAGATAAGCTCCGACAAAAAACTTTCATTCAGTGCGCCAGCTT